>DASSGE010000552.1:0-2469 GCA_035693605.1 Binatia bacterium | reverse complement strand
GTGCGCGAAACCACGATTTTCGGTGGCCTGTTCGTCACGGTTGTGACCCTTTTAACTGCATGGCAAGTACCGGCGATCGCCAAGTTCCGCTGGGATGACGAGAGATACAAAGCGCCGGCGGAATAAAATCCGCCGGCGGTTCCATTCGTTCCACCCAGCAGTTCCAGATGTTACCAAACATTTGGAACCGCTGAACGACTGGAACTATTGAGATGGCGCCGCCAGGGAATGCGGCAAAGATCTTCGAACAACTACAATGAGGAAGAAACCGATTGGACTTGTGAACCTTGAACGAATGAATCTAGCCTTCGCTCGGCCACAGCGTCATGCCTTCGGGCTTCAGTTCGAGATAAACCCGATCGCCTGATTTTGCACTTTGCGGCTCCGGCGAGGCTAACCCGCGCGTCTCCGCGCCTAAGGTCACCGTATATTCGTAGCGATCGCCGAGAAACTGCACCGTTTGCAAGGTCGCTTCGACCATATTGGCCCGGCCCTCTTGGCGCCCGCTGGTTAAGTTGACCTGTTCCGGACGAATCGCCACGGTTACCGACTGCCCAACTGCCAATGACCCGTTTGTCGAGCCAATCAGTTTAGAGCGCGGTAAATTTAACAAGGCGGAGCTCATACCCTGGACTTGGACGTTAATCGATCGGTCTGTCGACGCGCTAATCTTACCGGGCAACAGGAAAGTTTTACCGAGGAAGTCGCGGACAAACGGCGTCGCCGGGCGAAAATAGACTTCCTCCGGCGTGCCGACCTGTTCAAGCACGCCGAACTTCATGATCGCGATGCGGTCGGACAAGCTCAGCGCTTCGACTTGATCATGGGTGACAAAGATCACGGTGATATGGACGCGCTGTTGCAGCGCCTTCAACTCGCGGCGCATCTCTTCGCGCAACTGAGCGTCGAGGTTGCTGAGCGGCTCGTCGAGCAGCAGAACTTTCGGCGAGAACACCAGGGCACGTGCCAAAGCGACCCGCTGTTGCTGGCCGCCGCTGAGCGCCGGCGCCGGCCGCTCTTCTAAACCGGACAGACCGACCAGAGCGAGCACGTCTTCGACCTTCTTGCTTGCCTGGGCGCCTTTGATGCCGCGTAACTTGAGCGGGTAAGCGACGTTTTCGAAAACCGTCATATGCGGCCACAGGGCATAGGATTGAAACACCATGCCCATATTGCGCTTCTCCGGCTTGATGAACAGCCCTTTTTCAGGCGCCACCAGACAGCGATCGCCGAGATGAATCTCGCCGCTGTCGGGTTTCTCCAAGCCGCCGACCATGCGCAACGTGGTGGTCTTGCCGCAACCGCTGGAGCCGAGCAAAGTAAAGAACTCCCCTTCGGCGATATCGAGGTTAATGCGATTGACTGCGGCAATCTGACCGAAGGTTTTATAGAGATTTTGTATCCGTAAAAAACTCACAATTCAGTTCCTAATTGACAGATTTTCTAATCCGCCCGAATGCCGACCTTGAGGCCGAAAGAGCGCGCCACCAGTGCCACGCCGAGAGTAAGCAGCATGATGAAGATCACCGTAATGCTCGCCACCTCGCGGTACCCGGCCGCGACCTGGTCCAGTGCCAGCAACGACAACGTGCGGGTCTCCGAGGTGGCGAGCAAAATGATGCTCGAAGTTTGCTGCGCGGCGAACATAAACTTCAGCACCGCCACCAGCACCATGGTCTGGGCCATGAGCGGGAACACGACCTTGAAGTAGGTGCGCCAAAAGCCGGCGCCGGACATGCGCGAGGCTTCCTCGAGTTCGTTGCCGAGCTGGACGAAGTTGGACTTGAGGATCTGCGTAGCCAGAGTGATGCCGCCGAGCACCGACGCGATCACGAGCAAGAACAGCGTTCCGTAAAAGGGCCGGAAGAACGGCGTGCCGAGGAACATCCAGAGCAGCCCGAGACCGGAAAGCACCCCGGGGATCGCCGATGGCAGCCAGCAGATCGAGTCGAGAATCCCGCGGCCGGGGAACTTGGTGCGCACCAGGATATAGCCGATCAGGGAAAAGAAAAACGCGCCGAAGATCGCCGCGCTGAAGGCGATGATCAAGGTGTTTTGCAAGCCTTGAAGGATGCGCGGATCGCTCAGCGCCATGCGCCAATATTCCGTGGTCCAGGTTTTCGGCAAATTGAAAAAACCGAAGCGGGTCATGAAACTGCCGCCGAACACGCTCAGGACCGGCACGACATCGAGCATAAACACCACCAAACCGACGAAGATCGTCGCCGGAATGCGCCAGACGCCGAGTTCGATGATCTTCGGTTTGAACTGGCCGGTTACCGTGGTGAAATGACGGCGCGCGATCAGGCGCCGTTGAATCGGAATGAACGCCACCAGAAAAATCAGGATGACGCTGCCCAGCGCCGCAGCTTGATTGACCAGCGGCGGTTCTTGCCGGGCCAGGTCGACGATCTTGGTGGCGTAGACGTAAAAACCCCAGGGCACCCCGAGTAATAATTCCGTCTCGAA
>DASSGE010000551.1:0-2809 GCA_035693605.1 Binatia bacterium | reverse complement strand
ATCGAATGTTCCTGGGCCTTCAAGCGCAGAAAATGGTCGAGCAACAATGCGATATCCTCACGGCGCTCGCGCAGCGCCGGCAAGAATAGTGAAACCACATTCAATCGGTAGAACAGATCCGGCCGAAACTCGGCGCTCTTGGCCATTTGCTCCAGATCGCGATTGCTCGCCGCGATGATACGCACGTCGACTTTGATCTCGTCGGTGCCGCCCAGACGGCTGAAAGTCTCTTGTTCGATAGCGCGCAAAAATTTTGCCTGCACACCGAGTGGGAGTTCGCCAATCTCATCGAGAAAAAAAGTCCCGCCATGGGCCATCTCGAAACGTCCAATTTTTTTCTGTGCGGCATTGGTAAACGCGCCGCGCTCATAGCCAAACAGTTCGCTCTCCATTAAATTTTCCGGCAAGGCGGCACAATTGACCACGACAAACGGCTTGGAACGACGGTCGCTATTGTAATGAATCGCCCTGGCGATCAGTTCCTTACCCGTACCGCTTTCACCGGTTATTAACACTGTGCTTTTTTTGGCCGCGACCATGCTCACGGCCTTGAAAACATCGGTAATTTGCTTGGACTTGCCTATGATGAAGTCGACGCCGTACTTGCGACCAACTTCCTCCTTCAAGCGTTCTAATTCGCGCGATAGTTGCACTTTTTCAAGCGCATGCTCGACACGAAGACGCAGTTCTTCCACATCGAACGGCTTAGTCACATAATCAAAAGCCCCAGTGCCCTTGGCGGTAAAAGCCGTCCTGGCGGTATTAATACCGGTCAGCATGATTACCTGGCAGTCAGGATGAATGGATTTTATCTGCTTGAGCACACCGAGGCCGTCAGCGCCCGGCATCATGATATCCAGCAACACGGCGTCAGGCTTGTCCTCAGTAACCCTTTGAATCGCTTCGTCGGCCGACCCGGCTTCCAGAACACGGTAGGTTTTGTTGAAGACCATTTGCAGCGATTGGCGCACACCGGCCTCGTCATCGACCACCAGTAATAAGGGCTGACTCATGTCAGTTTTCTTTTCGGTACTCAACAATCGGGAACTCCATTCTTACGATGTCTTTTTCCGCATGGGATCGGTCCGTAATAAAACGGCCGCCATTTTTTTCCACCAGATGTTTGGCCAACAGCACACGCAGCGGCAAGAGTCCTGCCTCGGATTGGGCATTGTTGTCGCTCAAGTAATGGGCAACCGATCCCATGCGGGCGCCTTCACGGACAGACGTGATCGCCAGGGTGCCGGGTCGGCTTAAGTCAATCTCTATCTCACTGCCCATCTTAGCTTCTGCCAAAATTGCTAAGAGCACGTTTCTAAGTATATAAGTCAAATGTTTTTCGTCCGAGCGTATTTGCTCAACCTGGCCGTTTTTCTTCCAATCGAAACGGGTTTGCCGCTTGCTGCATTGGGAACTGATTTCACCGAGTACCGCCCGGGTTTTTTCCTCAAGTGCAATTGCACTTGGGCGTGGCTGAGTGAAATCGGCGAACTCAATCATTATTTCCAACAAGTCGTCCATCCGTTCGATATCGCCGCCGACCACCTCCTGGAAGCGCGAGCGGAAGTTTTCGTCTTGATACCGATCGCTAAGCAGTTGCGCAAAAGTCTTGATCGTAACCATCGGATTCTTGAACTCATGGGCGAGTTCATGAATCACCAGGTTGAGGTCAACTGATTCGGCACGGCCATTTGACTGCGCAGTAAACGCCCGCGAATCGGCTACAACATTCTCCGTAGTTCCCGGCGGTACAAACTCGACCAATTCGTTGGAATCAATCGGCTGATTATCACCGCCAAAATCGAACACCAAATCACCGGCATCAATCTGTTGCTTAGAACGCAATGCGAGCGTGCGCGCAACGACCGTTTCCAACTCGCGCAGATTGCCAAACCACAAATACCGGGACAATCGCTCATAAGCCGCCGGCAAAAACATTGGTTGATTCACCCTCAGCAACGGCGCAAGACGTCGAGCAAAGCTCTGCGCCAATGACGGGATATCCGTCAAGCGTTCGCGTAAAGGCGGCAAATGAAGCGATAGAATAGCCAATTGATAATAGAGTCCTTCGGGAAATTCGCCGCGATAAACTTGCGCCAATAGGTCGGCGTTGGCCGTGCTCAGCAAGCGTAGTCGACTATGGTTTTGTGCTTCGCCAATGTACTCGCCGAGCGCTGCCTGAGCCGTGGCCGCACACCGGTCGAGATTCTCGATCAGCAGTACAATTGGGGTCACGTGCACGGTGGCGATAGACCAAAGCTCTTGCCGTTTTTGGGCGAGGTAATCCGCATTGACGATCGCAGCATTGATCGAGACACACATTCCGCCTTGCTGCCGCTGAATCGCGGATGCGACCTGATGCTGGCCACATCCCAGCTCGCCATGAATTAACAAAGGCAATTGCGTCGCCGCAAACCGCTGGATTACGCTCGCTGCGCTACGGCTCAAAAATGGAAACTCAAGATAGCACGACAGGTCCTCACGCGCGACCCCTTCCACCCATGAACGCCGCGGGGCGGCTCCTTTGCCTCGCGTTAACAGTTGACCGACTCTGTCCTGCAGCTCGTAAGGGTTGAATGGCTTGGTCAAGCACTCGACAGCGTCGGAACTCTCGATCACCCTTGCCGTCGATCTCGACTCGACGAGGAATAACACCGCAAAAGGCAATTTCCGCGCCAGCTGCATCAAGTTGCCAGTATCTAGACCCTGGCGCGGCGAGACGCCTAAAATCAATAGATCGAACTCATGAGCAGCATCAGCTGGAGAGGGCAGCCCTTTTTCACTCAATGAACGTTTTGACACTGCGAAC
>DASSGE010000550.1:0-2154 GCA_035693605.1 Binatia bacterium | reverse complement strand
CCGGCGAAGTCGATTTCATCATCGCCCCATCGGCGACCTTGGTCACCTCAAAGCTCGCCGGCGCCGACACTGTCATGGTGTCGACCAACCTGCCGCTCTTCATCGACCATATCGTGTCGCTCGGCAGCATCACGACCGTCGAACAACTCAAAGGCAAGATCGGCGGCGTGAACCGCTTGGGCACCACCTCCGACATGACGCTCCGCCTCGCGCTGCGCCGGTTGGGCGTGGACCCGGAAAAGGAAACCAAAATCATCGCCACCGGAGAAAATCCGCAGCGCCTCGCGGCCCTGGCGAACAACATTACCCAGTTTACACTGCTCGGCGAACCGCTGGTGCGCGAAGCGGAGAAACTCGGCTTCCGCGATCTCTACGACATCGGCACGTTGAAGATCCCCTACCACGTCAACGCGGTCGTCACCCGGGAAAAGACCGTCAAAGAACGCCGACCGCTGGTGCAAAAAGTCGTGCGCGCCTTCACCGAATCGCTGCACTACATCCACACCAACAAAGAAGACACCAAAGCGCTCATCGGCAAGAACCTAAAAACCAAAGACCCCGAAGGACTCGAACGCGCCTATAAAGCCTACAACGCCGCTTTCCCCGAAATACCCTATCCAAACGCCGAAGGCGTCAAGACCCTCCTCGACGACATCGCGCCACGCGATAAGAAAGCAGCTGCCGCAGATCCGAAAAGCTTCGTCGATATGAGCTTGGTGCAGGAACTGGAAGCGTCGGGTTTTATGAAGCAGTTGTATAAAAAGTAAACCACCCGACACGCGGGTAATTGATTGAAAACCTAATGCCAGAAATCTCTCGGTTTTTTGGAATTATCATCCGCATGTTCGTGGAGGCGGGCGGACCACACCATACTCCGCACTTTCACGCCTATTACCAAGATCAAGTCGGCATTTATGATATTCAGAGTATCGAACGTTTGGCTGGTTCACTGCCCAGACGCCAAGAGCGTCTGGTCCTGGCTTGGGCAGAGCTACATCAATCTGAATTGCTGACCGACTGGTCAGCATTGCAACAGGGGCGCCCGCCGATTAAGATTGAGCCATTAAAATAAAGAGCTGTGATATGGCACATGAAATTCACCGTGTTGCTTCATTCGAAAAAATGGCTGCATTCACTTTGCGCGTAGAGTTTGCCGACGGCACTTCTCAAACCATCGATTTTCTTCCTATCTTGAAGGGCGAACTATACGGCCCGCTGCAAGACCCGGCACTCTTCGACCAGGTCAGCATCGACCCAGAAGTACGCACATTAGTTTGGCCCAACGGTGCAGACTTCGATCCGGCAATCCTTCACAACTGGCCTGAATCTGGCCCGAAACTCAAAGCTCTATCTGACAAGTGGGAGTCCACGCAGCCTGGGCTTGGTTCCGCACACGACCCACTTCTTTAACTGCCAGCGCCGGCAATCCGAAAATGTTCGTCGATATGAGTTTGGTGCAGGAATTGGAAGTGTCGGGGTTTATCAAGCAGCTGTATAAGAGATAAAGTGCACTTTCTTTAATCGCTGGCGCTAGAACAGGATGATGGATAGTTGCGCTGAAGAATTTAGATCGAAACTGCGGGAGGGATTGCGCCCCCTTCAAGATCCGCTCACCACGGCTCTCCAACAGCTTGTAGAATACGAGTATCCGCCCGAAGTGGTGGCGATTGCTTTCGAGGTCTTCCCGGATACATGGTCGCAGGGTTTCCCCGCTCGCGCATTTTTTCTAGACGAATCTAATAACGAACACTTCATTTTCATAAATGGCGAAGTGCAGTACCCCTCGCCGATCGATCCGGGTATGCTGGATGTGGCGGGTATTGTGACGGCAGAATACGAAAATAACCTACGGGTACGCGACCCCAATCTCGATACCTTTTCCATTGGTGCAGAAGAGTTCATAGCTTGGTTTGCCGTTTGCTGGCAAAAAGCGGTTGGCACCGAATTTCAGCTGCGCGCAACTATCGCGGACCATGACAGTGATCGCGAGCTAGATCTCCGCACTGGGCGTTGGCAGGACCGATACACCGGATTTTAGACCGCGATACGTCGCCATGTTTCACCCTTCAGAAAAATAAGAAAGGGCGACCAGCCGGTCGCCCCTACAAATCTAAATTCCTATTTTGAGCCCTTTGCGTTCTATGCGGCTAAGTC
>DASSGE010000549.1:0-13274 GCA_035693605.1 Binatia bacterium | reverse complement strand
TCAGAGTAGGCGCGACGACGGGAGTGGTGCAGCGCGCGTTAGCGAAGAAGAATGCGAAAGTCGTCGGGATTTTTGGCTCGGGCCATCAGGCGCGCGCCAATCTGCAAGCCATTACCACGGTCCGCGATATCGAGTCGGTGAAAGTTTATAGCAGCACTCAAGCAAACCGAGACCGCTTCGCGCAAGAGATGACTCAGATGTTAAATGTTGAAGTTCGGTCCGTCAGCAGTCCTGAAGAAATCGTCAAGGGCTCGGATATCGTCATGTGCGCGACCAATTCTGCCAGCCCGTGTTCGAAGGCAACTGGCTTGAGCCGGGGCAGCTTATCACCACGCTCGTCAATACCGATGGCGTGCACCGCCGTACCGAAGCGGACGCCACGACTATGCTCCGCAGTGACTTCATAGTGGTAAACAGCGTAGAGGCTGTGAAAACGAACCAGCAACGCGAGCTGCTCGACTTAATCGAGGGAGGCTCCTTGGGCTGGGATAAGGTGTTCGAAATGGGTCAAGTGATCACCGGCGAGCATCCCGGGCGCACGAGCGATCAACAGATCATTTACTACAAGAGTAATACTGGCGTCGGTATTCAGTTTGCCGCCGCCGGCGCCTCGATATACGAGGCTTGCAAGAAGCGCGGCCTCGGCAGAGAGTTGCCCACCGAATGGTTCGGCACTGAGCTGAGCGAATGAGTATTCAGTAGGCGATGATCGCAAGTCGACTCTTCGAGATAGCTCCCGAAAAGGACATTAGCCGGGGACAGTTCCGCACACGCTAAAAACATAATAATGAGGATATATTTCGCCTCGCGCCCTGGCCGAGTACCCATCGCTATGTTTCGCCAGCCGTTTAGGCAGATGAATGCGAGCCCAAGTCTACGAGCGGGTGTCGCGCTGCTCGCGCTCCTGCTCGGCGGCTGCGCACAACTGCACAAGTACACCCCGCTTCCGGTCGTGCAGCATCCTTCGGTAAATTTCAATGAGCGCCGGCCGAGCTTCGTGATCCTGCACCATACCGGCAATGCCGATGTGAAGCGCGCCCTGGACACACTATCCAACCTGGTTTTCCAGGTCAGCGCGCATTACCTCGTGGCGCGCGACGGAACGATCTACTACCTCGTCGACGAAATGAAGCGCGCCTGGCACGCAGGAGACTCCTGGTGGGGCGGGCCCATCGACATGAATTCAGCCTCGATCGGCATCGAGCTCGTCAATGATGGCCGCGAACCCTATGCCGAACAGCAGATTGCGGCGCTGCTTGCCTTGCTGGCTGATCTCGAGCAGCGCTACCGGATTCCCCCAGCCAATTTCATCGGCCACGGTGACATCGCGCCCGGGCGCAAGGTCGATCCCGGCGTCGCTTTTCCGTGGCGGCGCCTGGCCGAGCAAGGTTTCGGCCTGTGGTGCGAGCTGCCCTTCGAGCCGCCGCCGCCAGGCCTCGACGATGCCACGCTACTCGCCGCCTTTGGCTACGATGTCTCCAACGTCGAAGCAGCAATCGCCGCCTATAATCGCCATTTCCTTGGGGTCGAATCGTCGCGACTGATTGATGAAGGGCGTGGGCGGCTGTACTGCCTGGTGCAAAAGAAGCGCGTTGGCGAGGGCAGCTAAAGTCTGGGCGAGCGATGGTGCTCACCGACCTGACCGGAGCGGAACGAGATGGATCTATTCCCGGGGAACGCGGTTTGGAATCTTCGCGGCATCCTGTGACCAAGAATTTAACAATTTCCGTTTGTCTCCAGGGTCGGCCCCGACATATATAACACCAAGTCCTTCAGACCGCAGGGCATAAATTTTTTAAATGGAGTTACCTATGAAAATCGACGGCGGCTGTCACTGCGGTAAGATCACATATACGGCGGAAGTCGATCCGGAGAAGGTCGGCATCTGCCACTGCACTGATTGCCAGACTTTATCCGGGACGGCCTTCCGCGTGAGCGTCGCGGCGACCAAAGAGAATTTTCATCCGCAAGGCGACATCAAGATCTATGTTAAGACCGCCGAGAGCGGCGGCAAACGCGCCCAGGGTTTTTGCCCCGAATGCGGTACGCCGATCTACGCCACCGCGGCGGAGAACCCGCAGGTGTTCAATATTCGCCTCGGCACCGCCCGCCAGCGCGATGTGCTACGGCCACAAGCTCAAGGCTGGTATCGCTCGGCGCGGAGTTGGATCAACGATCTGGCATCGATCCCGCGCTTTGAAAAACAGCGAAACGGTTGAACCGAAGTAGTAGCGCAGCAATTCCTTCGTGTCGTATCGGTAAAGAGTGCTCCATGACCGATGAAGGCAATCGCAAACGCGAAGAGAGCCGGCGGGTTTTTAGCGAAGCGGCTTCCATCTATGATCGCGTTGGCCCGCCAATATTTTCTCACTTTGGCCAGCGGCTTGTTGATGTCTCGGCGATATCACTCGGCGCGAATGTTCTCGACGTTGCGGCGGGTCGTGGCGCTGTGTTGTTCCCGGTGGCAGCGAAAGTTGGCTCAAGCGGGCGCGTCATGGGCATAGATTTTAGCGCCGCTATGGTCAAGGAGACCGCCAAGGATATCGCGAGCCGAAAGATCGCTAACGCTGAGATTCGCCAGATGGATGCCGAGCAGATGATGTTTGACGACGCCGCATTCGATTGCGTCACCTGCGGTTTTGCGGTCTGGATGTTTGCCGAGCCGGCGCGGGTTCTGCAGGAATTTCGTCGCGTGCTCCGGCCTGGCGGACAGGTTGCGCTCAGCACTTGGGCGGTGGATAACCCGGCGCAAACTTGGTGTCATGAAGTGCTTCGACCCTTTGTGGCGGCAACCGCGTCCCAACAGTTGGCGAAAGACCTGAGATTCGACACGCCATTACAGTTAGAAACGCTGCTACGACATTCGGGCTTCGAAGATATTCAAATCACAATCGAAGAGATGGAATTTGTTTATCGCAGCGAGGAACAATATTGGTCTTCACTCTGGTCGTCCGGTTTACGGCGCCCACTTGAAAAGATGACCGCGGATTTACTGGTCCAGGCCAAGAGCGAAGTCCTGCGAAAATTTCAAAGCTTTAGACGGCCGGATGGATTTCACAGACTAAGTCGCGCTTTATTCGCTTGCGCAAAGAAGCCGACGATGTGACACGATGTGTTGTCTCGTGAATTAGGGAGTTAGATAGGTCACGGCAAGGATGACCGGTGCCCTTGAAACCTCGGGTCTCACTATACGGTAAATCGAAAGGCTAATTTCATGAAGAAAACCTTCCTGGTGATAACGACTCTGTATCTGTTTCATTCACCCGTTCACGCCGCCGAAAAGATTCGCATCGGTTTCCCGGAGTTCAACTCCTCGACATTTACGCTGCCGATGGCGCACATCAAAGGATTCTTCCAAGAAGAAGGTTTGCAAGCCGAGCTGATCCGAATCCGCTCGGCGATCGCTTTGCCATCGCTTACCAGTGGGGAAATCGACTACCACACTGTGGTCGCGCCGGCGGTTACCGCGGCGCTCCGCGGCATTCCGGTGCGAGTCGTCGCTTGCTTCACGCCGGGCCTGACCACGGCGATCATCGCCCGCCCGGAGATCAAGACGGTGCAAGATCTTAAAGGCAAAACCATCGGCCTCAATAGCATCGGCGGCGGACTCGAAAGCACGGTGCGGCTGATGCTCAAGCACTACGGCCTCGACCCCGACAAGGACGTGAAGTTCCTTGCCACCGGCGGTATCGAGACGCGCTTTGCCGCCTTGAGGCAGGGATTGACCGTGGCGACGGCGGGCTCAACGCCAGCCGACTATCTAGGCAAGAAATTTGGCTACGTGGTACTGGCTCGAGCGTACGACTTGTTCAGCTATCCCAACACCGGTCTGGTCGCCAGCGTGAAAAGCATCAAGGAGAATCCCGATCGGCTCAAGCGCGTGATCCGCGCCGGCATCAAAGCCAATCGTTACATACTGATCAATCGCGAGGGCACGATTCAAGTCATGATGCAGTGGATGAAAGTCGACCGAGACACCGCGACGGCGACTTACGACGGCTCGGTGAAGTCATTCAACGATGACGGCAGCGTTTCCGACTCCGGTCTGCGCATCGCCATCGACGAAGCGCGCAAGGCGACCAACATCACTCGCGAGGTCGCATTTAGCGAAGTTGCGGATTTTTCGGTTCTGCGCGAGGCGCAGCGGGAGATGGGAACGAAATGATTTTGGATTTTCGTTCTTTCGGCAAAGCTCAGGACAGGTTTTGGAATTTCAATTGTCGGTCGACCCGCTGCGTTAAAAACCTTGCCACGGAAATACTGGGCAAGCTTTTGGTAAGTATGCTCGGTGTGGCGTTTCTTGGCGCACCGCTTCACGCCGCCGATAAGATTAGAATCTCCATGACCGGATTTGCCGGGCAGTTCATGACCTTTCCGCTGGCGCAAAAGCGCGGATTTCTCAAAGAAGAAGGGTTCGACGCCGAGATCATTCGCATCTCGGCAGCCGCCGGCCGGGCGGCGTTGACGAACGGCGATGTCGATTATTCGACAGGCATAGGCGGCACGGCGATCGGCGGGGCATTGAGCGGGATTCCGGTTCGAGTCGTTGCCTGCTTTGTCCCTGCGCCGGTGCTTGGGTTGGTGGCGCGGCCCGAGTTCAAAACCGTGCAATCGCTCAAAGGTAAGACCATCGCCATCTTGATCCCTGGCGGCGTTGCCCATTTTGCCGCGCGGACGATGGTCAAACACTTCGGGCTGGATTCGGAAAAGGAAATGAAGTATCTCGCCGTCGGACCGCCGGATGCACGTTACGCCGCGCTGACTCAAGGCTTGGTCGAGGCGGCGGTTCTGGGGCCGCCACTGGATTTCGAGGCGCGCAAGCAGGGATACAATATTCTCGTGCGCGCCGACGAGGTGATGGTTTTGCCGGAAACCGGCCTGGTTGCCAGTTTAAAGAAAATTAACGACAAGCCCGATGAGATCAAGCGCGTCATTCGCGCCGGCATCAAAGCCAATCGTTTCATTCGCGCCAATCGCGATGGCACGGTTCTATTTTTGACCGAGTGGCTCAAGCTCGATAGGGAAGCCGCTGCGGCGACGTATGACAGCGTCGTGCGGGTTTACAATGAAGACGTCGGAGTTTGCGACAAAGGGCTGCGCGTAGTGATCGACGAGACCAAGAAAGCCATGAAGCTCAGCCGCGACATGCCATACAGTGAAGTCGTCGATCTGTCGATATTTAGAGAAGCGCAAAGAGAAGCCGCCAAGTAGTGAAAAAAGTCGATTCCAATAGATGCTTCATATAGGCGCTTTTGAAAGGAATGAATGATGATCTCAAAAAACTTGATTAGGTTATTAGTGTTCGGTGGATTCCTGTTTTTGCTGATAATCGCCAAACCCTTCGTGATAGTGCGCGCCGGGACGGTCGGTGTCGTCTATAGCTTCGGGTCGATTGTCGGCCAGGTCGACGAGGGATTTCATCTGGTCTGGCCCTGGTGGTTCGTCACCCATACGGACATCAAGGTGCAAAGAGCGGTATTGGATAAGCTGCCGTCCTTTAGTGCCGAGACCCAAGACGTCTTTGTCCGGGCCAGTCTCAACTACCAAGTGTCGCCCAAAGCCGTGCAGACGTTGTTTCGCACGGTCGGACCCGACTATTTCCATGTCCTGATCGAACCGCGCGTTGCGCAGAACTTCAAGGACGAAACGGTCAAATATAAGAGCGTCGATATCGCGCCCAACCGCGAGAAGATTCGCCAGGCGGTGCGACAACGGCTCGAAGCTGAACTGTCTCCCTACTCGATTCACATCATAGACTTGCTGCTCGATAACGTCGACTTCAGCGCCGCCTTCAAACAGTCCATCGAAAACAAACAGATCGCCACGCAGAAGTCGCTGGAGCAAGAGCAGCTGGTGTCCGCTGCCAAGTTTGCCGCGCAGCAGCGCGTCGAGACCGAAAAGGGCGAAGGCGAAGCCAAGCTGGCGCGTGCCGAAAAGGAAGCGCTCGCCAACCAGAGATTGTCGGCATCGCTGACGCCATTGTTGGTTCAACATGAGATGATCGACAAGTTGTCCGAGAAAATTCAAATCATGGTGGTGCCGCAGGGTGGGAACTTTTTGATGCAATTGCCGAATATTGCGGCACAGAAATGAATTGATTGAGGAGGCGCGATGGACTTGGGACTGCGGGAGAAAGTAGCGATCGTTACCGGCTCGAGCGATGGCATCGGTTTCACGGTGGCGCATTTGTTAGCGGTCGAGGGCGCCCGGGTCGTGGTCTGCGCGCGGCGTGAAGCAAAACTGCAGGAGGCAAGGGATCGAATCGTCAAGGAGACCGGTGCCGAGGTGCTGGCTGTGCAGTGCGATGTGCGCAGGCTCGACGACGTCCAGCGCCTGGTCGGTGACACGCTGCAACGATTCGGCGCGATTCATATTCTGATCAATAATGCCGGCAGTGTGCCTTCGATCAAGTTTACCGATGTTAGTGACGCGCAATGGTATGAATACTTGGAGCGCAAGCTGATGGGCTTTCTGCGCGTCAGCCGGGAAGTCGTGCCGCATGTGCAAAAGGCCGGTTGGGGACGCATTATCAATGTCGCGGGCACGGCTGGCTGGGAGCCGAGCAACACGGGGATGGCCGTCGGTCTCAACAATGCCGCGGTGATGAACTGGACGAAATCGATGTCGCTGCAATATGCAAGCGACGGCATATTGGTAAACACGGTCGCGCCCGGTTCTATCGATACGCCGCGCCAAGTCGCCAACCGCCAACGCGAATCTGAAGTCACCGGCAGAAGCGTCGAGGAATTGCGCAAGGCGCGGGTGAAGGATATCCCGTTGGGCCGCCTCGGCCGGCCGGACGAAGTGGCCAATCTGATCGTCTTTCTTGCATCCGAGTGTTCGAGTTATGTGACGGGAACTTGTGTGACTATCGATGGCGGGGTGGTAAGAGGGATTTGATACACCGGATTGGCCGCATTGGAACAGTGGATCGTCGCGCCATACCCACCGCATGAAATGTAGGAGTTAAATTATGGCCAAGAATGGTTTTCGCGCATTCGACAGCGACATGCACGTCTTCGAGCCGGCGGATTTATACAAAAAGTATATGAATCCCAAATGGGGTGAGCGGATTCCGATCGGTAAGCCGCGCACGAAGCATGGTATGACCCGCTATTTCTTGGGCGACGGCAAACCGATCCGGCCGCCGAGTAACGTAGTTGATTTTCACGAGAACAAGATGGCGGAGCGTTTCGCGGAGTCCTTGGCGCGCAACTATGACAACGTATCGCAATTGGCGGCGATGGACAAAGAAGGGTTGGACGTTGCGGTGCTGTTTCGCACCTCGCCGCTGCATACCAACGAGAGTTTCGAGCCGGAATACGCCAACGACCTGTGCAAAGCTTGGAACGATTGGATGGCCGACTTTTGCAAGGCGGATTCCAAACGACTGAAGGGCTCGGCGCTGATCACGCTGCATGACGTTGATCTCGCGGTGCAGGAAGCCAAGCGCGCGGTGAAGAATGGCGCTGTCGGGCTGTCGCTCTGCCCCGAGCCGATCAATGGCCGGCAGATTCATGACCGCTGCTTCGATCCCCTGTGGGGCGAAGCACAGGAGATGAATATCCCGATCTGCTTTCATCCACCGGCACGGCCGCAGCAGCCGCAAGTGTCCAAGGATCGTTTCGAAGGTCACCCTAACCAGGCGTTGCTGGTCAATCCGCTGCGCAATCCCATCGAACAGATACTCGCCGTCAGCGCGTTCACCGCCGGCGGCGTGCTGGAACGATTTCCAAAATTGAAAGTCGCTTTTCTCGAAGGCAACTGTGCTTGGCTGCCCTGGCTGCTTTATCGCATCGACGAGTATTGGGAGATGCAGGGGGCGATGGCCGACATCCCGCTGCGCCAGAAGCCGAGCGAGTATTTCAAGCAGCAGTGCTTCATCTCCGTCGATGTTGACGAGAAGTTGGTCAGGAATGTCATTGAATACATGGGTGACGACAACATCGTCATCTCGACCGATTATCCGCATATCGATTGCCGCTGGCCGCATGCTCTGGAGGAGTTTTTGTCGATTCCGATTTCGGAACAGTCGAAGCGCAAAATTCTCTGGGATAATTGCGCTCGGCTGTATGGCGTCGATTGAGTTCGGTGGGAACATGACCGAAGGGTCACCGCAGAGACGTGGACAACGTGGAGGAAGATCATGAGAAAATCAGGACCCGGTGTGCTCTGTGCCTCTGTGGCGAGGTTCTTCCTTGTCTTTTCCACTCTGATCTGTCCCGCATCTGGCTTCGCTCAGGTCAAGATTCGCGCCGCCTACGGCACGCCCAGTCTCAGCCAAGTTGTCTTCCCCTTGGGTGTGCAAGCGGGCATGTTCGAGCGTAACGGACTTAATGTCGAGCCGCTTTACATTGCCGGCCGGTCGATCAATCTCTTGTTGAGCGGTGATGTGCATTTTGGTTTCACCGGTGGACCGCAAACGGTCCTGGCGCGCCTGTCTGGTGCCGAGGTGATTACGATTGCCGGGCTCAATCGCTTGGGACAGATGATCGCGGCTCATCCATCGATCAAGGCGCCGGCCGATCTGGTCGGCAAGAAAGTTGGCATCGGCGTATTTGGCACCACCGCGGATTACGGCATGCGGCTCGGGCTGCGCAAGCTCAACTTGCGCCCCAACAAAGAAGTGACGTTTATTCAGGTCGGCGACGTGCCGGCGCGCCTTGCCGCGGTGACTTCCGGCGCGGTGCACGCCGTAGTGTTGAGCAGCTTCGATAAACATTTTCTCGAACAGCATGGCTTGCGGCTACTCGCCGAGACCGAAGATATCGACTTCATGGGCTCAGGTATCATGACTACGGAATCCTATGCGCGGACCAACCGAGAGGTTGTCATCAGATTGCTGCGCGGCGTGGTCGAAACCATCCGCTTCATTAAAACCGAACCCAAACGGGCCACGGACCTTCTCGGCCGCATTTATCGCGAGAGCGACCCAGCGGTGTTGGCGCGGCGGTATCAAACGCTGCTCGGAGTATACCCCGACTATCCTTACGTCTCGGTGAGCTCGATTCAGTCGATCATCGATGTGCTCAAGGAAGACGGCAAGGTCAAAGATTCACCGCCGGCGCAGAGCTTCATTGATATGAGTTATTTGAGAACTGTGGAGAAGGAGCGGCTACGATGATTCGTTCAAGGGTTCAAAGGTTCAAGAGTTCAATCGGAGGGCCGCGATCTTAACCATTGAGCTTGAACCGGGAGCGTCAGCTGTCGATCCCATAAAACTTTACGCAGTTGTCCCACAGGATTTTTTTTCGGCTGTCGCCAGGCATTTCCTGATGGAAAAACTCTTGGGTTGCTTTGGGGAAGTCGGAGTCGCTGTGCGGGTAGTCCGATGAGAAGACGATGTTGTCGTCGCCGATCTGTTGCACGACGAACCCGACATCGGCCTCGTCGCCTTCGCAGCCGATCACGCATTGCCGTTTGAAATACTCGCTGGGTTTCATGGTCAGGAGCGGCGCGTCGTTTTTGCCCAATTGGCTCCAGTGGCGGTCCATCCGTTGCAGCCAGGCGGGAGCCCAGCCGCAATTGCATTCCAGGAAGCCGACTTTCAGCTGTGGGAAACGTTCCAAAACGCCGCCAACAATGATGTCGACCATGGTCACCATCTGGCCGGTGACATGGGTGCAGATATGGCGGAGCAAGCGATTGCCGATGCCGAAGCGTTCTAGATGCGGATAATGACCGGAGTTCGTGCATTCGTGAAAGCCGACGGTCATGCCGGTTTCTTCGAGTTCGGCCCAGAGCGGTTCCCAATAAACGCTGAACCAAGTCTGTCCCGGCAAAGGCGTGGCGCGAAGAAATGCCGTCACGAATCCCAATTTTTCCCGGGCACGGCGGGCTTCGCGGACGGCGAGGGAAACATCATGGGGCGGCAGCAGGGCAGCGCCGTACAATCGTTTGGGATTCTCCTGGCAGAAGTCGTAGAGCCAGTCGTTGTAAGCCCGGCAAATCGCTTCCGCGAGCAAAGGCTCCATATCCGGCATGGTCATGATGTGCAAGCACGCTGTTGGGAACAGCACGGCGACATCGATGCCCTCGATGTCCATGGCTTCGAGCTGGGATTTGGCGTTGAAGTTTTGCTTACGCGCGAAGTCGATGACATCGCCGCGGGTAGTGTTGCGTTTGCCGCTGATCATTCTGACGTCATGCACCAGGGTCGGGCTATTCTGACGCGGCTCTTTGCCGTCGATCATCAACAGATTCAAGTCGCCGCGCGTCGGCACCCGCACCGGTCGCGGCCCCCGGTCTTTGAAACGCGGATCGATATATTTCTCCCACAAGTCCAATGGCTCCATGATGTGCATGTCGGAATCGATGATCTTGAATCCGTTTTTCATGATCGGCCTCGGGGGCGGTGCGGCTCGTAGGCATTTATTTCTTACCGACGAAGTAGTCGGCGTTGATCTTGGTGTACTCCCGCCATTTTTCCGGCACCTCGCTGTCGGTGAAAATGGCGTTTACCGGACAGGCGGGAATGCATGCGCCGCAGTCGATGCAGTCGTCGGGATCGATGTAAAGCATCGGGTCACTGTCGGTACCGTGGATGCAGTCCATGGGACACACATCGATGCAGCCTTTGTCCTTAACTCCAATGCAAGGTTGGGTGATCACATAAGTCATGGTTTTAATGCTCCCAGCCAACGAACGAGCAAATTCACATTGATCCTCCGCCCTATGCTGTATGCAGTTTCTTGTGCTGCAATTTTGCGTGCTTGGCGGTGCAGTTGGGGATCGTACAGTACACCGGTTCGGGCGCGTTGTCGTAGCCTAACCACTTCATGTGTTTCCAGGGCCGCTTGCCCCAAATGAGATCGTCGATCCAGAGTAACGGTTTGACGATCAGCACTCTTAGCTTTGGCGGAGTCGTCTTGACCGACCACATCGCCAAATCATGGTACCAAGTGTCGGCTTTGTTGTAACAGCAAGAAGACACGCAGACGACGCAATTGGTCCACTCGCCGCGGCCGGCGAGCTTATATTTATAGCAGCTCTCGACGTTGATCGCGTATTTCTCCACGCCATTCACCACGGTATTGTCGCCAAACGGGATGCTGTGCGACGGACAAGTGCGCGCGCACTTCTTACAGTATTTGCAAAATTCTTCGACGCCGATGTCTACGGGCTCGTCCACCTTTAGCGGCAGGTCGCAGGTAACCACCGTCAAATGCAAACGTGATCCGTACTTTTCATGAATCAGCATGCCGTGGCGCCCAAGCTCGCCCAATCCGGCGTTGATCGCTAGAGGAATAGGGTTGACCGATGAACGGCCGTGATGGTGCGCGGTGGCGGGATAGCCCATCTCACGAATGTAGGCGGCCAGCTGGAAAGTCGGCACGATGGCGTGATTGTTGCCGAACTGATATTCGGTGTCGGAGATCTTGCTGTTGTTGCTCATGTACCGCTCGTAGGAGCTGGCGAAACCGAGGCAGATGGCAAAGCGATGCGGCATTTGGATAGGGTCTCCCGGCTTCTCACCCATGGCGGCATTGCCGCGGGCGCGATGGGAATAGACATAGAGCGGGTTCAGCTCGCAAATGCCGACGACGTCGGCGCCGAGGTATTGAGCGACGCCTTTGATTTGTTTCGCCATCTCGGCCGGATCGTCCACCGGGATTTGGTTTGGATTGACCTTTCCCTCGGGCGCCTGCTTCATGATCTGCTGGAGCGTGTTATTAGGATCGCCTTCGCCGCCGCCGCCGAACAGCCGCCGGAAGGGATCGCTGCCGGCGCGATTCTTGCGCCAGTCGCGCAGCCGCGCCCCGAACTCGCCGCGGTCGACGCGGGGATGCGGCGTTTCGCGCTCGTCGAGTTGCCGCTGCGGGCCAACGATGCGGTAACTTCTGGGTGAGCTCTGTTTCGATGACAGCATGGGAAAATCTCCTTTCTGCTGTTGTCAGTGGGTGTCGGACCGATGTCGCGGAATATACGCCTGCCCGACGAAGTGCGTCAAGGCTGCGGAAATCCTGCTTGACAGTTGCGCCGGTGGAAGAATAGAACTTTTGCAGTCGATGCCGGGAGGTTTAGATGAAGGCCAAACGGCTGTATTTGGCGTTGCTCATTTTCAGTTTTGCTGTGAGCTGGGTTCGCGTTGCCGCGCCGGCATCGGTTGAACCCACGCGCTTGCGCATCAGTATTCCCGGGCTTGGTTCTACTTCCTATCCTTTGATCATGGCGCAAAAAAAAGGCTACTTTCGCGCCGAGGGTTTCGATGTCGAGCTGATTCCCATGACCGGCGGACTGGCGGTGAAAACATTGATGGCCGGCGAGGTTAATCTCACTTCTGCCGGCACGCTGGTGGCAACCATGCAGGGCGCCAAGCTACGCTTGTTGATGGCATTTATTCGCCAGCTGCCCTACGACCTGGTGGCGGCGCCGGAGATCAAACGCGTCGAAGATTTGCGCGGCAAAAAAGTCGCTGTCGCCGATCGCGGCAGCGTGACATTCATGGTGGCGCGCTTGATCCTGCAGGGGCATGGGTTGGAAGTCGACAAAGATGTGACAATCCTCGCTTTGGGCCGTCCCGACGTTCGCTACCAGGCATTGATGATGGGCACAGTGCAGGGTGTGATTGCCAACACCGACGGCACTGGCTTGCTCGAACCTAAGGGTTTTCATTCGGTGGCCCAAGCCGGGAAATACGGCAAGGGTTTCGCCGGCTCCATTTCAGTGACGCAGGAATTGCTCGACAAGCGGCCCGAAGAGGTCATGAAATATTTGCGTGCGACGTTGAAGGGTTCTCGTGCTTATCTAGCGTTGCGCGACGAAGCGATCAAGATCACCTCTCAATGGACCAAGATCACTCCGGCAAACGCCGCCAAGGTCCATGATTATTTGTCGTCCGGCGCTCTGGCGCCGGATGGTTTGCTCGACCGCGACACCATGGAAGCGGCGATAAACGAAGCGCGCGAGGCGAGCGGTATCAAGCGCGCTGTCAAGGCCGAGGAAGTTTTCGATTTTCGCCTGATGCAGCGGATCAACGATGAACTGCAGGGGTGGCGGCCATGACGAAAAGCACGGTTCCACTCGTTCCAGCAGTTCCAGTTGTTTCAATGGTCTGAGGAGAATGCGAATGAGGTTACGATTTGTCGATGCAATGCTTGTTGCTAGGCGGCATTTGTCAGGGGCGTCGCAACTTTTCGCTTGGGAGACCGCGGGCGCGCTGCTGGCCAAGCTTTCTCCCGTGGCACGGCAAAAGGCGCTTGTCTCGGAGGAAAGCGGCCGCGAGTTCCGGCAGATCCTTCTCGTCGGACGTTCAGACTGGGTGTTCGGTTATT
>DASSGE010000548.1:0-2599 GCA_035693605.1 Binatia bacterium | reverse complement strand
GCCAATGGCAAAAAGAGCATCGCTTTCAGGAACAGCCGTTCGAAGCGCTCAAGATCGGCTTGAACTGCGAGCGCGCCGAACTTTATGACCGCATCAACCGGCGCAGTACGGATATGGTTGCAGCGGGGTTTGTCGACGAAGTCAGGGAGCTGGTGGCGCGCGGCTATTCGCTCGATTTGAAGCCTTTGCGCAGCGTCGGATACGCGCAGATGGCTAAAGTCATTCGTGGAACTCTGACAATTGACGCGGCGCTGGAAGAAATGAAACAAGAAACCCGGCGCCTGGCCAAACGCCAACTGACCTGGTTCCGCGGCGATAGCGAGATTCGTTGGTTTCATCCTACGCAAGTTTCTGAATTTTTAAAAATCGTACGGCAATTTCTTTCACGTTAATGTGGCTTCGGAGGGGCGGGTGAAAAACCTAAGGCATGGAATACTGAGTTTATTGGCAGTGCTTTTCACGAGTGTGACGGTTAGCTATGGGGCCGACGCCACGTTCGATTGGAAAGCGTTGGAGGAGGAAGCGGTCTCGACTCTCAGCCGCTACATTCAAGTCGACACGACCAATCCGCCAGGCAATGAGTTGAAAGCGGCGACGTTTCTCAAAACGATCCTGGACAAAGAAGGCATCGAGGCGCGCGTCATCGAATCCGCGCCCGGTAGGGCAAACCTCTATGCCCGGCTGCACGGCAACGGTTCTAAAAAAGCGGTGGTGTTGATGCATCACATGGACGTGGTGCCGGCAGAAGCAAAGCTTTGGAAAGAGCCGCCGTTTAGCGGTTTGGTCAAAGGCGGCGAGATCTGGGGCCGCGGTTCGCTTGATAACAAAGGCGGCGGCGTCATGGAGTTAATGACGTTACTGGCGTTGAAGCGTCAGGGAGTTGCGCTCAAGGGCGACGTGATCTTTCTTGGCACGGCGGACGAGGAAGCCGGCGGTATGCTCGGCGCAGGCTACTTGCTGGAGAAACATCCGGAGCTGTTTACGGACGTCAACGTGGTGTTGAACGAAGGCGGCGGCATTCGCGTCGGCGATGACGGCCGCGCCCGGCTGTATAGTGTCGGCGTCGCGGAAAAGGTGCCGCTTTGGTTGAAGTTGACGGCACCAGGGACGCCGGGCCACGCCGCGTCGCCGGGAGAGAATCAGGCGGTGCTCAAATTAGTCGCGGCGCTCAACCGCCTGGCAAGCTATCAGACTCCGATCAAGGTCGTGCCTGAAGTGCAGAAGTTCTATGCCGATAGTGCGGCGACGGCGCCGGCCAACCGCCGCGAGCAATATGCGGATTTGCGCAAAGCCTTGCAGGATTCAGCGTTTGCTGCCGAGTTTCTGAAAGACCGAAGCAACAATGCGCGTGTGCGCAATACGATCTCTATTACCAGCATCAAGGGGTCCGACAAAATCAACGTCATCCCCGCTGAAGCGTCGGCCGAAGTCGATGTGCGCTTGCTGCCTGGCGAAGAACCGCAGGCGTTTGTCAGTGAACTGCGCCGCGTGCTCGCCGACGATTCGATCAAGATCGACATTTTGCTGTCCCGCACGGCCGCGGCTTCGCCGACCAGTCCGGAAGCGGTGAAAGTTATTACCGAGTACGCCAAAGCCAACGATCCCGGCGCAGCCGTTTTGTTCCCGGTGGGCAGCGGCTTCACCGATTGCCACTTTTTCCGAGCCAAAGGAATACCCTGTCTCGGGTTCCTGCCGCAGCGCAGCACGCCGAATAGCGAAGGCTTGGTTCATGGAGTCGATGAACGCATGCCGATAGAGCGGCTTAATGGGGCGATCCGCGCGATGTACGAGATCGTCAGGAAATTGGTTGTTGAGTAGATAAGCAGTGCGACATTCGCAGCGGCGCGTTCGCAGCGGAACGGACGCTCAAAAATTTATTTCGGTACTAGCAGCACGGCAACGGATTCTCGATCAAGTTATAGACATGATCGAAAGTCACGTCGTTGATGCGCGCGAGCATTTTAAAGGTGCGCGGCGGCTCGTTTTTGAGGAAAACCATCAGGGCGGTTTCCACCGGCGGGCAGCCGGCTTTGACGCAGGGCACTTCTTTGACGACGATCGGCGCGTCCGGTGGGAATTCTAGAATGGTTTGCACCCAGTAGCGGATTTGATCGAGGGTGAACTTCGAGACTTCTTGCTTTTTGCCGTAGGGGTCGACATCCTCGGCCGAGGCGTATTCGCCGTCGGTGGTGATGCAGTTCATGAAGCCCTGCGTGATTTTTTCTTTGTTCAGGTTGCGGCCGATGAACACGAGCCGGTTGATCCGCTCTTCGTTTGGCGCCCAGGCCCGCCCCGGTCGACCTTCGAACAGCAGGTGCACACCCTGGAAGACGAATTGATCGGGATCTTTGCGCAGGTTCAGGATCCCCTTCATGCGCATGATGCGCTCGCCGAATTCCGCCAATAACTCACGAAACCATTGGCTGATTTTCACCCCGTCCAAATCGCCGGGGACTTCGATGGCGACTGTCTCGATGTCCTCGGTATGGGCATGGCGATGGTCATGCTTGGACGCTTTGATTTCGAGGTCGAGACCGCGCAAGTCGAGTACCGTGCCGATGTCGACGTCGGAATTGCGCGTCTGGCAGACGCGCGCGGC
>DASSGE010000547.1:0-2980 GCA_035693605.1 Binatia bacterium | reverse complement strand
GCAACTCATCAATGACCGCGTAGTCGTCGGGATAGTTTTGGAATCCGCCGCCGGCGTCGATGGCGCTGGTCACGCCAAAGCGATTGAGCTCGCGCATAAAGTGTCGCGTCGAGTTCAGCTGATCCTCGAGCGACAGCTTCGGCCCTTTTGCCAGCGTTGAATAGAGAATACTCGCGTTGGGTCTGGCGATGAGCAAGCCAGTGGGATTGCCTTGTTTGTCGCGCTGAATCTCGCCGCCGATCGGTGCAGGCGTGTCTTTGGTATAACCGACGGCGCGCAACGCGGCACCGTTGAGAAACGCGCGGTCATAAAGATGCAGCACAAACACCGGCGTTTCGGGCGCGGCTCGGTTGATCTCTTCCAGAGTCGGCATGCGCCGCTCGGCGAATTGAAACTCGGTCCAGCCGCCGACCACGCGCACCCACTGTGGCGGCGGCGTGCGCACAGCTTGGTCCTTTAACATGCGTAGGGCGTCGGCGAGCGACGGGACGCCGTCCCAACGCAGCTCCATGTTATAGTTGAGGCCACCGCGGATCGGATGCATGTGCGAGTCGTTTAGACCGGGAATCACCGTCTTGCCGCCGAGATCAATCACTTCGGTCTTCGCGGCGCGAAGGGCCATAATCTGTTCATTGGATCCAACCGCCGCAAACCGCCCGTCTTGAATTGCAACTGCCTGGGCGAATGAACGCCGATCGTCCTGAGTTGCGATGCGGCCATTCAGCAAAATCATTCCCGGCTCCATATCTTTTGTCCCCATGCTGCATCCCCCAAACCAATGGGACATTCCCATCCATGTCGCTAGTTTCAGAACATCTCTTCGCGTCGGTTCCACGGCGGTAAACGGAATACGCTAACCTTTCTCAAAGCATTACTTGTGCGCCGCGGGTGACGGGACGACGTATTCAGGATATTTCGTCGCGGGGGCGCCATGCACCATGGTGTAGGCATACTCCACGCCTACTCCATAAGCGCCAAAGTGGTTCTTGACGATTTCCATAATCGCGTCATAGCTGTCCCGTTCAGCCCAGTCGCGCTGCCATTCGAGCAAGACTGACAACGCAGTGACGGGCTTGGCGCCGGCCTGGATCACCCGCTTCATAGCGTTGTCGTGCGACAACTGGCTGACGTCGCCGCAGCAATCCTCGACGACATAAATTTCGTAACCGTCGTGAATCGCCTGGATCGTCGGCAAAGCTACGCAGGTCTCGGTCCACAGGCCGGACATGACGATTTTTTTCTTGCCGCTCTTTTCGATGGCGCCGACGAAATTCTTATCGTCCCAGGAGTTCATCGAGGAGCGCTCGATGGGCGTCTGATCGGGAAAGATCGCCTGGATCTGCGGCCACATGTTGCCGCTGAAACTCTTGGTCTCCACTGTGCTGAGCACGACGGGAACGTCGAAGACCTTGGCCGCTTTCAACAGCGCGACGTTGTTATTGATGATCGTCTGGCGGTCGAAATTGGCGACGCCAAAAAGCATCTGCGGCTGTAGATCGATAATCGCCACGACGCAGTTATCCGGAGTCAATAATCCTTTTTCACTACGTTTCGCACGAGCCATGATCTCCTCCTCAATTCTCCAGGGTTAATAATAATAAGAACTCTGTCTCAGATTATTCGAAAAGCACTTGCCGATCTCTGTCACTCAAGTTTTGATCCGTATGGGTCGATCTAACGATTCAAATTTGCCCCATGCCACCGTCGACGAAGAGCTCGACCCCGTTGACGTAGCTGCTGTCATCCGAGGCCAGAAAGACCACCGCCTTGGCGATCTCGTCGGGCGTTCCCGCGCGACCGAGGGGCGTGAGAGCGGCGACCTGAGCTTTAAATTCTTCGATTTGCTGGTCGCTCATGCCCAATTCGTTCTTGTAGCCCGGCGTGATGACCGTGCCGGGACTGACGACGTTGACGCGAATCTTACGGTCTTTCAGATCGACCGCCCAGGTGCGCGCAAACGAGCGCAGAGCGGCTTTGCTCGCAGCATAGACGCCGAACGCTGGCGTGCCTTTGATCGAAGTTATCGATGCGTTCATCACGATGGCGGCACCGTCGGGCATCAACGGCAGCGCTTTCTGGACGGTAAAGAGGGTGCCTTTCACGTTGATGCCGAACGTCTTATCGAAGTGCGCTTCGGTGATTGCGCCGAGCGGCGCGAACTCGCCGAGGCCGGCGTTGGCAAAAAGGACATCGATACGGCCTTTTCGTTCCTTCACGACCCCATACAGGCGGTCAAGATCGGCGAGCTTAGAAATATCGCTCTGAACGGCGATGGCGTTCGCGCCGATCTCCTGCACCGCCGCAGCCAACTCCGGCTCACGGCGCCCCGTTATGAAGACGTACGCGCCTTCGTTCACGAACTGCTTCGCTGTGGCAAGGCCAATGCCGCTATTGCCACCGGTAATGAGTGCAATCTTTCCTTCGAGCTTACCCATGTATTCTCCTTAATTGTTATGTACGTGAATCACGCGACCGCACCATCGATGATCTGAGTGAGATATGGCGGCCCAAATCAGCAAGCCTCAAGCGACAAATAATCGCGCGTCGACGCATCGTGCATGTCACTCG
Organism: Binatia bacterium; assembly: GCA_035693605.1. Classification (GTDB taxonomy): domain Bacteria; phylum Desulfobacterota; class Binatia; order UBA9968; family UBA9968; genus DP-20. The sequence continues at coordinate 412 of DASSGE010000547.1, read as the reverse complement.
GCTGCAGCGCTCTAGCTTCATCATAAATCGATGACCACGTCTTCCTGAGGCTGAGAACAACAGATCAGCAAATCGCCTGCGGCAGGTGGGTCGAGCGGGTCGGGTCGATAACTCACCACTCCGGAAACCAGTCCACTCTTGCAATTGTGGCAAACGCCAGTCCGGCACGACCACCGTACGGCGACGTCGCAGGCCTCCGCCAGCTCGAGCAGACTCTGGTATTTTTCATCCCATCGGACGGTGAGGTTGCTACGTGCGAACGAAACCTGGGGCCCCAGACCCGCGGGTCCTGCTGGCGCGTGGGCTGGGCGTACTGCCGCGTCGGATAGGCCTGGCGTCAAGGATTCACCCGGGCCAAAAATTTCCTTGTGGATACGATCGGTGGCAACGCCCCAGGTTCCAAGAGCAGCAC
>DASSGE010000546.1:0-5012 GCA_035693605.1 Binatia bacterium | reverse complement strand
TTATGCGAAGTTTCGCGTCAGAGTTTGTCACCGCCAAAACCTCAACGGCGAATAACCCGAATACCAACTTACCTCCATGCAGACCCATGTCGTTCGTGGCATAGATGTTGAGTAAGGCTATTCGATAGCATAGCTGACACGATAATGCCGAAAGGCGGGTCAAGTACATTGACTATTAGAAACCGGTTACTGCAGTGACCCATAGATTCCATTCGCGCATTGTCGCATTGCTGCTGATGGCGGTAACGTCGCTCGCGTGCGTTGAGCTTGGACAAGCTGCCGACTCGGCGCCGGCAGCAGATCTGCAAGTTTTTGTTCGTCCCGGTTGCCCCTATTGCGAAAGCGCCAAACGATTCTTGGCCTAGCTGCAGCGCTCCCGACCGACAGTGCGCATTCAGATTCGCGACATAGCCGCAGATCGCCAAGCCTTAGCCGATCTGCAAAATCTCGCCGATCGATTCGGCCTTCGTCCCATCGGCGTGCCGGCGTTTTACCTGCGCGGAAAGTTGCTGGTCGGCTTTGACAGCGCCGCAACCACCGGGCGGGAACTGGCGGCATTGCTCGATCAGCCGGCAGCGCAAGGGCTCGCTACCGGTCCAGCCCAAGCCATTCAGCTGCCGCTGCTCGGCACCGTCGAACTGCGCCGCTTGGGGCTGCCGCTTTTCACCATCGTCTTGGGACTGCTCGACGGCTTCAATCCGTGCGCCATGTGGCTGCTGCTGTTTCTCTTGTCGATGCTGATCAACCTGCGCGACCGCAAGAAAATGTTCTTGATTGGCGGCGTATTTGTCGCCGTCAGCGGCTTGGTTTATTTCGCCTTCATGGCCGCTTGGCTCAACATTTTTTTCTTGATCGGCATGTCGCGCTCGACCCAACTGTTACTCGGCGCCATCGCCTTGCTGGTCGGCAGCCTCAATGTGAAAGATTATTTTGCCTTCGGCGCCGGGCTTTCGGTCGGAATCCCCGAACGGGCCAAGCCGCGCATCTACCGCCAGGTGCGCCAAATCATTCGCGCGGAAAATTTAACTGGAGCGTTGGCGGCAGTGATCCTGCTCGCGCTGCTGGTCAATACCGTGGAGCTGCTGTGCACCGCCGGCATTCCGGCGATCTATACCCGAGTGCTGACCGAGCAGGCGCTGCCCGGCTGGGCCTACTATGGCTATCTCGCGCTCTATAATCTCGCTTACATGGCCGACGATAGTTTGATGCTGGCGATCGCCGTCGTGACGCTTAGCGGACAGAAACTCCAAGAACGCGGCGGCCGCTGGCTGAAGCTCTTGAGCGGCATCGTGATGTTGGCACTCGGCTTGATTCTGCTGCTCCGGCCCGACTGGCTGGGAAGCTTCGGCTGATACTTTCTTGCGCAGATTTCATCGCGCAACAGCCACGTATTAGATCAACAAAACTGCGAGATTTGTCGTTATCGCTCTTGCAATTCTTTCTTGAGCTCTTCCAACTTCTCGCTCTGGCGCTGTATGTCGCGGTCGCACTGTTGAATTTTTTGATCGAGAGCAGTTTGCTGTTTTTCCAGTGCCTCGGCCTGGCCGCCTGCAACAGCCCCGACGCACAATCCAAGAACGGCTCCAGCTACGCCTCCAGTGTAGACATACCCAAAGGTGCTACCGATGCCGGCACCTACATTAGCTCCGACGACCGAGCCAACACCGGCGGTCTTTTCTCGCGTCGTCAACGGCTCAGAGCAGCCCAAACCAGCGACCAGTACAACCACGGCGGCAATTGCGCGAATGCGATATCTCATATGCCCACTCCATTCATCACTCTCATATGAACGACGCGCAAACTTTATGCCGCCAATGGTGCTCACCGCTTGCGCTCCCGTAAGTCGACACAAACACTAAGCCGAATCGGAGTTTCGTTTTTTCGGCCGTCGGCTACCCGCTGCGACTGAGTCACGCGGCGATCCGGTGCGCACTGAAGCTTTGACAACCTCACTGTCGCCAATAGCGCGGTTATTGCACCGCTTGCCGGCGAAACCCTAACAACCGGCCGATCAGCAAAAAGCCAAAAATCAAAATTACCAGAAAGACGCCGAGCACCGCGGCCTTTTCCTGGTTGGCCTCGGCGATGTAATCCAACATCAGTAGTGACAGCGTGCGCGATTCGTGGGTTGACAGAAAAACCACGGTCGGAATATCGCGCGCCGCGGAGATAAAAACGATGATCGCCACGGAGACCATCGTCGGTTTCAGCAGCGGCAAAAGAATGCGCCGGAAATAGTCCAGCCAGCGGGCTCCCGCGGCATTGGATGCCTCCTCCAACTCCGGGCTGATCTGCTGGACGGCGGCTTTGATGATCTGAGTGCCCAGCGGCATTTCTTTAACAATGATCGCCAGCACCAACAGCGATACGGTGCCGTAGAGAAGCTTGATCGAGTCACCCGAGCCGAGGACGCTCCAGAGCAGCGCCAGACTGATCAACACTCCCGGCAACGCCCAAGGGAGCCAGGAGAGAATGTCGATAAAACCGCGGCCAGGCAACTCGGTGCGAACGATGAGATAGCTGATCAGTGCATAGGCCAACGTGCCGACCAACGCCGCACCGAGTCCCAGCACAATCGTGTTCTTCAGCGAGCGCAAAAATGCCGGATCAACAAAAGTGCCGCTCCAGTGGCGTGTCGTCCAAGTTGTCTCTAAGTCGAAGTGACCGAACAGCTCCATGAACGTGCCGACGACCAGCATCAGCAGCGGCAGAATAATCATGACGCCGACAAAAAGCAGCGACAGGCCGCAGGTGAGCCAGCGCCAGCGGCCGAGCGCAAGACTCTCGGCGATATGGCTGCGGCCGGTTACCGTGGTGAACTCCCGGCCACGCAGAAAGCTGCGATGCAGCCAGACGAGCAGAAAGATAAACAGCAGAAAGATGCTGCACAGGGCGGTCGCGCGATCGTAAAGCGGCGGCTCCCAGTGGATGTAGTCCCAAATCTTTGTCGAAACGACATAGATGCCGGCCGGGATCCCGAGCACCATTTCGATTTCGAATGATTCCAGACTGCGAATAAATCCCAGAGCGGTGGAAGCCAAAACCGCCGGCGCCAGGGCTGGGATCGTTACCCGAAAAAGCACACCGGCCCGGCTACTGCCACACACCAAGGCGGCCTCTTCCATCGCCGCATCCATCGCGCTGAACGCCGGCGTCATCAGCATGAAACGGACCGATGTACTAAATGCCAGATGGCACCAAACGATGCCCCAGTAGGAGTAAATATTGAATGGCGCATCGGCAAGCCCAAAGAGACCAACGAGCCATTTGTTGATCAGGCCGTATTGCGGATCCAAGAGTAAAATCCAACCCATTGTCACCGGCAAGAGCGGCAAGAAAAAGCCCAGCCACAGAGCCATTTCGATAAAGCCTTTAAACGGCGTATCGGTGCGGCTAACCACCCAGGCAAAAAATATTGCCAGCGCCGTGGTCACTACTACGCGCAGCGCTGCGAGAAGAAAAGTATTGCCGAGCGCGATTGGCAATTTAGCGTCGCCAAAGGCTGCGACCCAACCCTGAATCGTCCAAACCGCCGGTTGGCCCGGCCGGCTGACGATAAAGCTCTTTAAGAAAAGCAGTACCATCGGATAAGCCAGCAGCAGGACCAGCACGCCGATCAGCAATAAGGCGCCGATCAAACTCCACGGAAATTTACCGAATGGCCGTCTTTTCAGGACAATCGTTTGGCACGACTGTGTCTTCGATGAATCAACCAGTACGCTCACAGTCTTTCCTCAACGGCCGAACAGTTCTTTGATCACCGCTTCTTCCTGCGGCGATCGCAGCGCGTCCTTTTCGTAATAACTGACCCAATATTTTGCGCCGGGTTTGACGATCAAGTATGGCGGGATGTGATCGACCGGCACGTCAACGCGGCGCGACTGGAGATTCAACGCCCTGCTCCAAATCGTCTGGCCTTCCTTGTTGAGAAACCAGCTGAGAAAGACCAACGCCGCGTTGCGATGGGGCGCGCGCTGCATCAGCGCCAGACATCCCGATCCCGTGCCGATATGGGTGCCGTAATCCTGGAATTCGGCTAAGACGCCGAATTTGAGTCCACGCTGCGCCAGTTGATGCAGCATGGCGTTATTAGGAGCGACGAGCCAAGCGTATTTTCCCTGCGCCACCCACTCGACCTGGCGCCGCTGATCGCGATCGATCGCGCCCGCTTGGGCGCGCAGCTTGCGAAAATAGTCGGTCGCCTTATCGGCGCCGAGCGTGCGCCACAACCAACGAAACATGCTACCGGCCGGTCCGGCGATGTAGGGGTCGTTGAGAACCACTTTGCCTTTCCACTTCGGATCGAGCAGTTCGTAGAGCTGATCGATTTCGCTAACGCTCACCTGTTTCAGGTTATAAATCACCGGCGGATTGGGCTGGCTGGAAAACACCAGAGCGTAACGCGTCACCGGATTGGTAAACTCATGCCGGCCATCGCGCCATCGAGCGGGATCTTTGACCGGCTGCAAGAGCAGCGCCGGCTCGAGCGGTTCCAAGGCGCCGATAACCCCGAGTTCCATCAGCGTCACCGCGCCGCCGATAAAAATATCGATGCTGAACACACCGCCCTCGCGCTCCACTTTGACTCGCGCGGCACCCTCGGCCGCGCGTCCGCCGACATATTCGAGGACAATGGCTGGATAGGATTTCCTGAACCCGTCGACTAAGGCGTTGCGAATGATCTCGCCCGCCGGCCCGAAGACCACCACCTTACCTTCTTGCTTGGCCGCATTGACCGCGCTATCCCACTGCGACAGCGGCGCCGGCGCGGCCTGGGCGGAACCGATCGCGGGCGAATGCGAAATCACCGGCAGGATAATTAGAATGAGCAACACGCCAACGCCAATGCGTATACGGCGCGCGCCAATCTGGCTAGGTCGACGCTGACGCTTAATTCCTTGCTCCATGGGATTTCCAACCGAAGCGAATGCGGCGAGTTTCTCCGGCTTCACCGAACTTAGTTTTTGCCGCTGGTTTCTTCGTACTCGGCATCGACGACATTTTCTTTCGCC
>DASSGE010000545.1:0-3047 GCA_035693605.1 Binatia bacterium | reverse complement strand
GGCTCTGTTGGACTCGGGGCACTCATCACCAGGGCAAAAAACTCTCCCGTCGTGGGATGTGCAGCGAGGCCGGTAGTGTATGACCCATAAGTCCCCGGCGGGTGTCTGATATCTTTCAAGGAAATCGTTGCGCCTGTCGCTGGATCCACTTCTCGGATGGCATCCCCCTCATAATCCCACCACCCAGTGATGCTGCTGAGAGTGAAGAACTGCGCCCCCGCCAAGGGTGACGCGAAAATTAGAGTAAGTACCCCGGCAAAACAACTCTTCACGATAGAACGAAACAGTAATGACATATCAGCCTCCTTGCATGTCCTGCTTATGCCTATCAAAGAGATGGTTTTGAAATTTGCATCGGTGCATTTGGTTTTGTTCCGGATTTAGGATTTCGGGACTCGATTGTTCGGGAGTTTGGGATTTCATGTCCTCGGCCGCCGGTGGCACGTCAGCCAGCGCTTCAACCGGCAACACGTAGGAGTTGCCAAGGCGCGTATCGTTCCATTCGAGCAACTCGGGAAAGCGCATGCCGGGCAATATCTGAACTGCGAAGATTTCTTGTACGCCGGCCTCGAAACGCAGGAAGCCGATAGTCTGGCCGGTATCGATGTTGACGACCCACACCCCGCAGATCCGCTCACGGAGACGTTCGACCAAGGGAATGCCGCTGAATACAGCGCTCTCGCGCACTTGCGATAGGCCGATGAAAGCCAGCGGACCGAAAAAGGCGATGCCCCGGGTGAATCCAGGAAGCTGCGCGACGGTGCGCCAGGTCCGGCGCTCCAGGTCGACTTGCGCCAGGCTCCCCTCGCCGGATTCGAGCAGCCATAGCTTGCCTTGATGCCAGCGCGGCGAGTGCGGCATGGATAATCCGCGGAGCAAGACTTGATTGTTCTCGACGTCGACGAGCACGCCGCCGCGGGATTTGTTGGCGCGCCAGCCGGCAAGCGTATCGGTCTCTCCCAGGGCGGTGACGTACTTGGGACGCCCATCGACCATGGCCAAGCCATTCAAATGGCAGCGGTCTTCCGGGGCCAAGGCGCTGACAAACGGCGGGCGCCAGCGCGGGTAGAAGCTGTGATCGTCATCGAGTGTGCAGAGACAGCAGAAACGGGTGTTGACCACCCAGAGTTCCGCGTTGCTAGCCCGCGCAAGTTCGTGGATGTCGATGTCGCCGGTGACATGAATGCGTCGCGGCAAATAGCAGGCGTCGTGTTTTCCCGGCGGGTCCAGTTTTTTCGCCACGGCCGGCATGTTGCGATACTCCCAGACCGTGTTGCCGCCGCCGATGGTCAGGCGGGAGTGATCGGCGACGATACCCATCGGTTTGGCGAAGGATCGAAAGTGCGTGTTGAGCCTGCCGTTATCGTTACGTAGGACGATGGCTTTGCCCGCTTGATAAGTGGAAACGATCAGGCTGATTCCGAGCTGGTCGAATAGCTCGGGCAGACTCGAGGTATGGATGCTGCGAAGATCCGCAGTGCTCTGCGATTGCGGCGGAGTTTGAGTAACCATCGCTGCCGAGCAAATCGCAACCGCGATGCCACGAAGACGAGTGCGGCAAATCGTTGTATAGACATGAATAGTGATAAAAAGGTTTCTTGGGTTAACGAGAAGCCGGTGGTTTTCTTGCCACCATCGGTGGTTTAACAACCACCCCAACGCCAATTTGACGGTACCGGGCGCGTGGTGTATTAACCGTCATCTTGAATTTTCGTAGCGGCTAATTCTTTTCCAGAGGATCAAAAAGGCAAAAGGCATGGAAAACGATGACGCCTTGGCCCCCGACTGAGCTTCATCGTTGTCCATGCGGAACCCAATTGGAGTTAGTACTGATGAAATCTTGGCAGAGGTGTTTTTTTCGCCACCAAGGGTGTAAACCGGGCCACCCCTTTTCTAGGGTCTCGTATCTCAACGAGCACGGAATGGTGAAATTGATGCGCTAACTACAGATCTCTGTAATCAGATTGCATGGGTCTCGGATGGCATTAGGTTTGCCCCGTACTTTGATGTCTATCGCGTCGATGTGAGCGAATCCAAGGCGTCCGTTCGATAGTTTTGGGGACCGACAAAGGCAGATATGAGAACCACGCTGGCAGTTCTTTGGGTCCTCGCGATTCTCCTTGGATCGGTAGGTTTCGCTGACGCGCAACAGCCGCCGAGAATTTTTCGGATAGGATTTTTGATTTCGCCCACCGCGTCGTTCATTTCGTTTCGGGTCGCAGCATTTCGTCAACGGCTGCGCGAGCTTGGTTATATCGAAGGAAAAAACCTTGTCATTGACTATCGATATGCCGAAGGGAGACTCGATCGGCTGCCTATCCTTGCGGCCGAACTGGTCGGTCTCAAAGTTGACGCGATCGTTACCGTCGGCCCGGCGAATCGAGCTGCTATGAAGGCGACCTCGACAATCCCCATTATAACCACAGGCAGTTCGGATCCAGTAGGCGACGGCCTTGTATCCAGTCTGGCGCGACCAGGAGGGAATATCACTGGTAATAGCCTCATGTTCCCGGAACTGGATGGCAAGCGGTTGGAACTGCTCCACGAAGCCTTCCCGAAGGTTGCCCGGGTAGCCTTCCTCTGGGGGTCGGGTTACGAGAGGGGAAACCCGGCTTTCAAAGACGTGGAGCCTCTGGCTAAGGCTTTGCGAATCAAACTTTTATCGCTGGAGGTGCGCAGCCTTGAAGATTTTGACGGCGCGTTTGCACGAGCGAAACGGGAAGGTGCCCAGGCGCTCGTTACCAGTCCAGATCCACGTGTCAATATTAAGCAACGACAAGTATTGGACTTCGCGGCAACCAACTGGTTGCCGGCGATTTACGGCACAAGTGAATTTGTCGAGGCCGGTGGATTGATGAGCTACGCGCCGAGTTATACGGACTTGTATCGGCGCGCCGCTGACTTTGTCGACAAGATGTTGAAAGGCGCCAAGCCCGCCGATATTCCGGTCGAGCAACCGATGAAGCTTGAGCTCGTGATCAATCTCAGGACAGCCAAACTGCTTGGCGTAACCATTCCCCCTGACATGCTCATGTGGGCGGATGAAC
>DASSGE010000544.1:0-8735 GCA_035693605.1 Binatia bacterium | reverse complement strand
GCCGGGGATGTACATGACGCAGGGGACTTTTTCGCCGGCTTTACGGCCGGGAGGGAGATGCAGGAGCGCCTGAACTTTCCTGCCGTCATAGGGCAGCTCGACGCGTTCAATTGGTCTTCCCGCGTACTGAATAAACTTGTCGTAGCTGGCGCGTTTGCGCTCCTGCCAGTGAATGCGATCACGATTGCCATCTTCGTAGACCGCCCACATGGCGTTGGTGTAGAAGCAGGCAGCGATATAGTAGTGGTCGCGCGCCTCATTTAACCTGCCGGCAGCTTCGGCTTGCCGGCCTTGTACTTCGCGGCGCACCGCGGCTTGGGAGAATTCGCGCGGGATGTCGACGAATTTCCTGATTCGGCTACACAGATCGGTCAAATCTTTCTCGACGCCGGGGCCGCAGTTGCGGATGATTTTCCCGGTGCGACCCTGGTCCCAGTCGATGCCGCGGGTTTGAATCACTTGATCCAAGATCCAGCGCTGTTCGCGCCAGCGTTTCATTTTTCTTTCGGTTTCGATGCGCATCTTTCCTCCGTTCAAGGTTCGAGGTTTAACTTCAACGTCAGATGCGACCCACTTTCGGCGCCGAATTAGCTTACTTTGCCTTGACGAAGCGATCGTCGACGAATTTTTTTAAATCGACATTTTTCAATTGCGGTGTGGTCTCCAATAGGCTGTCGCGCACCGCCTCGAGCCCTTTGATCCCAGGATAGGGGGGATTGGAGATCGCCGCGTCGTATTCTTTGTAGCCGCCTTCGAGGGTGCGGTCATCGGCACGCAGGTATTTTCTCAGAATCCTCAATGCAGCGCGGCTGTCTTCCTTGTACACCTTGGCGCCGTCGGTGAGCGACGCCATGTAGGCGCGCGCGACCCCGGGCTGACTGTCCACGAAGGAGCGTTTGGCGGCAATTCCGGAGAAAGTGAATTCTCGGCCGAGATCCGGGATGTGCAACAGTGGGCGATAGCCTAAGTCGCGAGCCGCAGTCGAGGTCGGCGGTGATAGGACGCCGGCTTGCACCGCGCCGGCGCGCATGGCGGCCAGGATTTCGGGAATGCCGCCCAGCGCGATCATCGTTACCTCTTTAGGATTGACGCCGAACTGTTCCAGCGCCGCGCGCACGGCAAGATCACTGGCCGAGCCGATGCGTGTGATGCCAATTTTCTTGCCCTTGAGTTCGCTGCCTTTAGCGATGCTGGGCTCGGCGAGCAAAGTAAAAACCATTTGATGCGTGGTGGTGCCGATCCAGACGAAGTCGGCGCCCTGCACCCAAGCGGTCAACATCGGCGCCGGCGACAGATGGCCGAAGTGAATTTCTCCGGCAAGCAGCGCCTGAACCGCGGTCGAACCGCCGCGAATGTAGATGAGATTCGAGTCCAAGCCATGCTTGCGAAAATAACCTTCCTCATGAGTCAGCCAAAGCGTGCCGATGCCGGCGGAAAGCGCGCTATAAGCCGTGCGCACCGGCACCGGCCGAGTCTGAGCCGACGATTTTGTCCCGAAGCCAGTGACAAATAGCGTCAAGAGAAGCAAAACCATGATTCGGCCTCTCTCACCAGTCCTTCGCCAATACGATCGAAGTTCGATTGTCATAAATTATTACGGACGTTGTCGGTTGTTTTGATTGGGCTCGGCAGAATCGGGCTGACTCTAGCAAAATAACGCTGCTTCGCAAACTTAGCCACGGAAGCCGCGTCATAACCTGGTTGAATCTGCTAAACTTTTGTGAGTATAAAGAAATCGTTATTTGTCTTTCAACGTAACTACGGAAACTTACGATGTTATTTGATTTCGCTAACGTCCTGGTGTTTACCGCACTGGGTCTTGGATTCGTCGGCGTTAATTTGTTGATCGGCAAGTTATTGCGCCCCGCCAATCCACAGACGCGCAAGTTGTCAACCTATGAATGCGGCGAGCCGTCCACCGGTAGCGCATGGGTTAACTTCAACATTCGTTTTTATTTGGTAGCATTGGTATTCATCATCTTCGAAGTGGAAATCGCCTTTATCTTTCCCGTAGCCGCAGTGTTTCGGCGTTGGGTTGAGGGCGGCGTAGGGTTGTTTGCGTTGGTCGAAGTTTTGCTGTTTGTCGGGATTCTTTTCCTGGGTTTAATTTACGCCTGGGTTAAAGGCGATTTGGATTGGGTGAAGAAGGTGAAAGCTTAATCCATCTGACTATTCCGGAGTTTTTTAATGAAACCGCTGATCAACTCACTGCCTGAGACGGTTTTCACCACCAAGGTCGACGAACTGCTCAATTGGGGTCGAGCCTCCTCACAATGGTATATGCTGTTCGGTTTGGCCTGCTGCGCCATCGAACTTATGCAGACCGGCGGGCCGCGGGCTGATCTTGATCGCTTCGGCGCGGTGCCGCGAGCCACACCTAGACAGTCGGATCTAATGATCGTCGCCGGCACGCTGACCTACAAGATGGCCAAGCGCACCAGGTTACTATATGACCAGATGCCCGATCCGAAATACGTTATTTCCATGGGTAGCTGCTCGAACTGCGGCGGACTATTTCAGCTTGCCTATTCGGTCTGCAAAGGCGTCGATAAAATCGTTCCGGTGGATGTCTATGTGCCTGGTTGCCCGCCTCGTCCGGAAGCACTCACCGAAGGGTTGTTGCGAATTCAGGACAAGATGATGCGCGAGCGCTGGCTAGTGAAGGCGCCTGAAACTGAGAACGAGCGAGCCGGAGCTTAAGATCGACGACCATGGAAGCCAAAGACACCTACGCCTCACTGGAAAAGCTCTTCCCGGGCAAAGTACGAGACTTCAGGGGCGATGTGATGGAGCCTTACCTGAATGTCGAGAAGGATCATATCGTCGAAATCTGCCGATTCTTGCGAACCGCTCAGAGTTTCAGATTTGAAGTGCTATCGGATCTTACCGCGATCGATTGGCCCAAGGAAGAAAAAATTCAAGTCGTCTATCATCTGTTTTCCTATGCTCATAATCATCAAATCGTTCTTAAAGTCGATTTGCCGCGTGATAATCCCAAAATCGCCACTATGGAAGAGCAGTGGAAGGTTGCCAATTGGTTCGAGCGCGAGGTGTACGATCTGTTTGGCGTGATCTTCGAAGGTCATAGTGATTTGCGGCGTATCATGCTGCCGGAAGATTGGGTCGGCTTCCCGCTGCGCAAGGACTACGTCGAGCAGGAAGAATATGACGGCATCAGCACCCAGCGCGCGCCATTGGTCGAAAAGTTGTTGCGATAGAGTTTATTGATGAGCGAGAACGCCGCTGATACAGGCTTTTACGCCGAAGAGATGACCATCAATGTGGGGCCGCAGCATCCCAGCACTCATGGCGTGTTGCGCTTTGTCGTCAAGACCGACGGCGAGATGATCAACGAAGCGATACCTGATGTCGGCTACTTGCACCGCTCCATCGAGAAGATCGGCGAAAAGGTTACTTATCATGGCTATGTGCCATACACTGACCGCGCCGACTATCTGGCGGCGATGTTTGCCAATCAGGCCTTTTGTATGGCTGCTGAGAAACTCGGCAGCACCGAAGTGACGCGCCGCGGCGAATTTTGCCGGGTCATCGCGTGCGAACTCAATCGTATTGCCAGCCACCTGATTTCCGTCGGCACTTTCGGCCAGGATATCGGCGCCATGACGCCATTCGTTCATGCGCTGCGCGAGCGCGAAACTATCAATAATTTAATGGAAGAGATTTGCGGCGCGCGACTGACCTACAATTATATTCGGATCGGCGGCGTGGGCTACGACATCGTGCCGTCGACCATGACAAAAATCGTCGAGTTCATCGATCACTTCGAACCGATCGTCGCGGAGTTTAACCGTTTGCTTTCCGGCAACAAGATTTTTATCGAGCGCCTGGCCGGTGTTGCCGTAGTCACTAAAGAAGACGCGCTGTCCTACAATTTAGTGGGGCCTAACCTGCGCGGCTCGGGTATCAAGTGGGACATTCGCCGCGATATCCCTTATTCAATTTATCCGGAACTGGACTTCGAAGTTCCGGTTGGCACCGCTGAGGTTGGCAGCCTGGGCGATAGTTTCGATCGCTTTTGGGTGCGGATCCGTGAAATGCAGGAGAGCGTCAAAATCCTGCGCCAGTGCATTAAAATGATTCCCAAGGGGCCAGCCATTTCCAAAGTACCGAAAAAGTTCCGCCCGCCCGCCGGCGAATGTTACGCCCGGGTCGAAGCGCCGCGCGGCGACATGGGTTTTTACGTCGTCAGTGACGGCAGCGAGTATCCCTACCGGGTGCGCATTCGCACCGGCTCGTTCACGGCAATGGCCATCATCGATAAACTCAGTAAGGGGATTATGGTGGCGGATTTGATCGCGCTGATCGGCAGCCTCGATGTCGATGCGCCGGAGATCGATCGTTAGATTTAGATTCATCCCGAGACCTATATGCAAGCTCTGCTCGATCAAATGATCCAAGAGGGTGCTTTCGCCGGCGTCCCTAAAGAGGTCGTCTATGCCATCGCCATGGTGCTGACGGCGGTGGTCGTCTTGTCAGTCTTCGTCGCGCCATTGGCCGGTGTGACCAGCTGGCTCGAACGGCGGGTCTGGGCACGCATGCAGTCGCGCGTCGGCCCAAACCGGGTCGGGCCCCAAGGCATTCTTCAATGGCTCGCCGACGGCATCAAGAACATCATGAAGGAAGATATCGTTCCGGCGGCGGCAGATCAAAAGCTGTTTCCACTGGCGCCCTATGTCGTTTTCATGGGCTTTCTTTGCACCTTCGTGGTTATTCCTTTTGGTGAAAATCTGATCGTCGCCGATCTCAATATCGGCATCTTGTATATTCTCGCGGTGACTTCGCTGGTAGTGGTCGGCATTCTTATGGCCGGCTGGGCATCGAATAACAAATGGTCGCTCCTGGGCGGCATGCGCTCGGCGGCGCAGATCGTCAGCTATGAAATTCCCGCCGGTCTGGCGCTGTTAACCGTGGTTTTTCTTTCCGGCACGCTGAGCATACAGGGGATCATCAAAGCCCAAGGCTGGGCCCCTTGGGATTGGTTCCTGTTCCACAATCCTTTTACTTTCTGCGCGTTCTTTCTCTATTTCACCGCGGCATTGGCCGAGGGAAACCGCACGCCCTTCGATATCCCGGAGGCGGAGTCGGAGTTGGTCGCCGGCTATGTTACCGAATATAGCGGCATGCGGTTCCTGTTTTTTTTCTTTGCCGAGTGGGGCAATCTTTACGTTATCGGCGCGATCGCCACGTCGCTGTTTATGGGCGGCTGGCAAGTGCCGCCGTTCCTTGACGGTTATCCTACGCTCAAAGGCATCGCTCAATTCGTCACGTTTTTCTTAAAAGCTTATTCCTGGGTTTTCGTGGCGATGTGGATCCGCGCGACATTGCCGCGTGTGCGCGTCGACCAACTGATGGCGCTGTGCTGGAAGTATATGGTGCCACTGTCGTTTGTCTGTTTGATGGGCACCATCGGTTTCATGTTTATGGCGGAATCCGGACAACGGGTTTTTGGCGCGATTACGCTCGGCTTCGCGCTTGCGACGATGATCAATTTTTTTCGCCGCGTCGGCTTTCAGTTACGCGAGGCGAAACCAGAAATCTATCTCAAACCGCATATTTAGCTGTTGAGGAACTATGGGCGTTGCCAGTTATCTGAAAGATATTCAGGATACGATTTCATCGACCTTCGAAGGCATGTCGATTACCTTCTCCCATTTGATGCGTAAGCCGATGACGATTCAGTATCCGGATAAAATTCCGGTGCCGATCCAAGAGACCTTGCCGCGGCGTTATCGCGGCATACTCGAAGTCGATCTCGACATTTGTACCGGTTGTCTCGCTTGTGAACGAGTCTGTCCGATCACCTGCATCACCATTGGTATCGACATGAACAAGGAGACTAAACAACGCCAGTTCGCCCATTTCGACATTGATGTTTGTAAGTGCATGTATTGCGGGTTGTGCTCGGAGGTCTGCCCGACGGGGGCGATTCGCCACTCGCAAGAGTTCGAAGGAGCCAGCTATAATCCGGCGGGCCTGGTCCGCCACTTTGCGCCGCAGCCGTCCAATCTCTACAAACCGAAGAAGGGCGGCGAAACCGAGCCAAAGCTGGTTACCAAAGTCGATATCGGCCAAAAATATCTGGACGAATTTGCTACACCGGATGGAGGAGGGGCTGCCGAGGAGGAAGCATAGGCGTCTGGAGCGGGGCGAAATCGCCATTTCCAATCAAATGCCCCTTGATCCGTTACGGATCTTCCGATAAATCAGCGAAAACGTCTGCAACTTTTCTGCGATCTCAAAAACTGAGCAGGGTATGAGTGTATCAACGGCGGTATTTTATTTAATTGCGCTGCTTACCATCGTGTCAGCAGGCATGGTGGCATTCTCGCGCAACATTATATACTCGGCGTTCTCCTTGCTGGGGACATTCATGGGAGTAGCCGGACTGTATATTTTTCTCGGCGCCGACTTCGTCGCCGCGGTCCAGGTGCTGATCTATGTCGGCGGCATTTTGGTGTTGATCTTGTTCGCAGTCATGCTGACGCACCGAATTACCGACGTAGCGATCACCAATCGCGCGGCCGGTCGTATTCCGGCGCTGATCGTCATTGGCGCTTTGGTGTACATGCTGATCCAAACGGTCAAGACCACTCCTTGGCTTCAGACCAAAGAGATCGTCTTCGCCGCCACCACGGCAAAAATCGGCGACGCCTTTCTCTATGACTACTTGCTCCCTTTTGAGCTAGCCTCTCTGGTCCTGTTGGCGGCGATGATTGGGGCTGTCGTGTTATCGCGCAAGGAGATCAAAGAGTAGCCATGTCGCCCAACGAGCTCTCCTCGTACTTGACCATCGGCGCGATTCTTTTCGCTCTAGGTTTGTTTACGGTACTGACCCGGCGCAACGCCATCAGCGTGTTGATGGGTGTCGAACTCATTCTTAACAGCGCCAATATCAACTACGTCGCTTTTTCTCATTTCGGCAGCGGCAACAGCGCCGGGCAGATTTACGCGATCTTTGTCATTATGTTGGCGGCCGCGGAGGCAGCGGTCGGTTTGGCCATCATCTTGGCGATTTTCAAACTGTTCCATACCATCGATGTCGAAGCCGCCGAAACAATGAAAGACTAGTTCAAGGGTTCAAGGTTCAAAAGTTCAAGGTCAGAACGCCAGATGGATAACCCAATACAAACCGATTTTATACGCTGGATCGTGTTTTTGCCGTTGCTGGGTGCCATCGTCAATGGCCTGCTCGGCGCAAAAATTCAAAAAAGTTTGGGCAAGGGCGCCATCGGCGTCATCGCTTGCGCCCCGGTAATCGTCGCCTTTGTGCTCTCGGTCCACGCCTTTCTCACGCTCAAAGGATTAGAGCCGGAAAAGCGTTTTATCATTGATAACCTTTACCGCTGGATCGATCTGGGCTCGCTCAAGGTCGATATGGCATTTCTCGTCGATCCGTTGTCTTCAGTAATGATCCTGATCGTCACGGGTATCGGTGGTCTCATCCATATCTACGCCACCGGTTACATGCACGACGACAAGGCTTTCTGGCGTTTCTTCGCTTACCTCAATCTTTTTACCGCGGCCATGCTGACGCTGGTCTTGGGCGACAGCCTGCTTTTGCTCTTCGTCGGTTGGGAAGGTGTCGGACTTTGTTCCTACGCGCTCATCGGTTTCTGGTATCACGACCATGCTAATGCCCGCGCCGGCAATAAAGCTTTCATCGTTAATCGAATCGGCGATTTTGGCTTCGTCCTCGGCATGTTTTTGCTGTTTTGGTCACTGGACGCCCAAGGACACGGATCGCTGACGTTTCGCGAAATGGTCAAGTGGGCGCCGTCGATCGCCGACATGAACCTGTGGGGCTATTCCGTGGTTGCTCTTGCGACGTTTTTTCTTTTCGTTGGCGCTACCGGTAAATCGGCGCAAATACCGCTTTTCGTCTGGCTTCCTGATGCTATGGCCGGACCAACGCCGGTGAGCGCGTTGATCCACGCCGCGACCATGGTCACCGCAGGCGTTTACATGACTGCGCGCATGAACGTGTTTTTCTCGATGGCGCCGGCCATCATGAATCTCATCGCCTTTGTCGGTGTGGCCACCGCACTGGTTGCCGCGACCATCGCCCTCACCCAAAACGACATCAAGAAAGTTCTGGCCTATTCCACGGTTAGCCAATTGGGCTACATGTTCATCGGTGTCGGTGTCGGCGGCTATGCGGCGGCGGTGTTTCATTTAATGACCCACGCCTTTTTCAAGGCTTGTTTGTTCTTGGGTTCCGGCAGCGTGATCCACGCCATGCATCACGAGCAGGACATGCGCAAAATGGGCGGCTTGAAACAGTGGATGCCGATTACCTTCGCAACATTTTTTGTCTCGGTGCTGGCGATCGCCGGCTTCCCGCCATTCGCCGGCTTTTTTTCCAAAGATGAAATTCTTTGGCTCGCGTTCACCAGCGAACATGGCAACAAGTTCGTTTGGTTCTTGGCGCTATGTGGCGCGGGCATGACCGCCTTCTATATGTTCCGTCAATTGTTCATGACCTTTTACGGCAAGTGTCGCGCCGATCACCACACCCAAGAGCACTTGCATGAATCACCATCGGTGATGACGATGCCGCTGGTGGTGTTGGCGATTGGCGCCGTGTTCGCCGGTCTGATCGGTTTGCCCGGTGTCTTGGGCGGCAGTCAGTTCGCCCACTGGTTGGAACCGGTTATTCATGCTCATGCGGAATCGCATGCGTCGCACGCTTTGGAGTGGGGCTTGATGGCGGTTTC
>DASSGE010000543.1:0-3451 GCA_035693605.1 Binatia bacterium | reverse complement strand
GTTCTGCACGATCGCTTCACCCAGATCGGGGTCGGGCACGCGCACCATCGCTTCGCGGGCGCGGTATTGGAGATCACGGAAGGCGTCTTCCATGTCGAACACCGCCGAGTAGGCGACGCCATGCTTGTCGAAATGTTCGATCACTTGGTCACGCGTGTGTTGCGCGATCCAGGCACCGACGATGCCGTTACATTCCAAAGAATTTTCCACCCGCGCCGAATTGTCGATAAACTTAGGATCGGTGGTCATATCGTTGCGGCCGATCGCCTCGGCCAGCCGCAGCCAGACGCTCTGGGTGCTCGCCGCCAGGGTCAGATACTTTCCGTCCTTGGTTTTGAACATCGAGCTCGGCGCGACGTAGGCGACCCGGTTACCGGTGCGCTTATGCACGGTCTTCATCTGGTCGTATTGGATCGGATCGAAATCCAGGAAGCGGAACACCGCTTCGTACAATGCCAGGTCGATCATCTGGCCTTCGCCGCGGTGCAGATCGCGGTGATAGAGCGCCATCATCACCGACAGCGACCCGAAAATCCCCGCGATCAAATCGCCCAGCGGATAACCCGGCGACATCGGCGGGCCGTCCGGCTCGCCGATCAGGTTAGTCAATCCGCTCATTGCCTCAGCGACCCGACCGAATCCGGCGCGGTTCTTATACGGACCCGTCTGGCCGAAGCCGGAAATGCGCAGCATAATGATGCGCGGATCGATGGCTCGGATGACGTCGTAGCCGATGCCCCACTTCTCGAAAGTGCCAGGACGATAATTTTCGACGACCACATCCGTGCCCTTGACCAAACGCTTGAAGATGGCGGCGCCTTCGGGCTTACCGAGATCGAGGGTAATGCAGCGCTTGTTGCGCGCCACCGACTTCCACCACAACGGGATACCGTCCATGATCGGCTCGAGCCTGCGCTGGCCGTCGCCATGTTTCGGATGCTCGATCTTGATCACATCGGCGCCAAAGTCTGCGAGCAGCACCGTCGCGAAAGGCGCCGCCACCATGTTGCCGGCATCGATCACGCGCACGCCTTTGAGCGGTTTATGGTCGCTCTTTTGGGTCAGTGGAAAGTCGTAATGTTCTTTGACGTAATCAGTCATCGGTTCCGTTTTCCCTCGTTCAGTCGAGCATTTTACGCATAAAAAACTGCAGAAATAAACCAGGCTCGTTTGACCTTCGTATCCCGCCTAGCCTATATCGAACGAGGGAAATTTAATCTTTGGAGGAATAGGCAATGGCAGAAGCAGCAAAGGTGGTTACAGGCATCGGCAAAGCGGAACTGCATCGCATACTCGTGCGCGGCTACGATTTGAACAAGGAGTTAGTCGGCCACATCACATTCACCGACATGACGTCGCTGATCCTGCGCGGTCGATTGCCGACCGCCAATGAAGCGAAAATGTTGGACGCGCTAATGATCATCCTGGTCGAGCATGGGATGGTCTCTCACGTCATTGCGGCGCGCTTGATTTATCACTGCGCGCCGGAAGCGATGCAGGCGGCCGTGGCCGCGGCATTATGCGGCGCCGGCAGCGTCCATTTGGGATCATCCGAATGGTCGGCAAAAATGCTGGTCGACGCGCTACCGCAGGACACCAAGAACCCGGCTTACGATGAAATCGCCAGCAAAATTATTGACGACTACACGGCGCGCAAACAGCGCATGCCCGGCATCGGCCACCGCACTCACGCCGAAGGCGACCCGCGCGCCGAGGCGCTCTTTAACATCGCCCGCAGCACCGAAGTCTACGGAAAATACTGCGAGCTGATTCAGCGGCTGTCGAAACAATCCAGCGAACGGCGCAAGCGCTTGATCCCAGTCAACGTCACCGGCGCCATCGCCGCCATCGCCCTCGACATGGGTTATCCCTGGCAGATCTCCAAAGCCTTCGCCCTCATCGGCCGAACCTTGGGCGCCATCGGCCATATCGCCGAAGAGATCCAGAACCCCATGGCCACCCAGATCGACGCCGCGGTCAAACAAGCGCTGGTATACGAGCCGGTGCGCACGTAGCCCAGGCTATAAAAAAAAGCGCGCGTTCACCACGACGGACCACGAAGTGCACGAACTCGGGGCGCAGCATGCTGCGCCCTCTTCTGAACCGTTGGTGTCTTTGTGTTCTTCGTAGTGAGAACTCTCTCAGCCTTAGGTGACTTGCTGCTCGTTCATTTGCTCCCGTCACCTGTTTTTGCTCTAATGCGGCCACACTGAAGGAGAAACTGAATGGCTTACCAAAATATTTTGAGCGAGCGCGTCGAGAAGGTCGCGGTGATTACGCTGAATCGCCCGGAAAAGTTAAACGCCATGAGCTATGAACTGGCGTCCGATCTCGATGAAGAACTCTGCAACATCGAAGACGACGATGAAGTGCGCTGCGTGGTGCTCACCGGCGCTGGGCCGCGGGCGTTTTCCTCCGGCGGCGACATTCACCAGATGGTCAAATCGACGCCGGAAGAAATGGCCGCGCGGATGGACAAACGGCGCGAGATGAACTGGCACTTGGCGACATTTCGGAAGCCAATCATCGGCGCGATCAACGGCATCGCTTACGGCGCCGGCGCCCAACTAACGACCATGCTCGACATCCGCATCGGCTGCGAGAATACCGAAATACAATTTCTCGCCGCCAAATATGGCCGCGCCAATTCGACTTGGTCTCTGCCGCTGGTCGTGGGCATGCCGAAAGCCAAAGAGTTGCTCTACACCGGCCGCCCGATACGCGCCGAAGAAGCTGAACGCATCGGACTGCTCAATCAGGTCGTGCCCAGTTCGCAGTTACTTGACAGCTCGATCGCCATGGCCAAACAGATCGGCGAAAACGATCCGCGCATGGTACAAGGCATTAAGAAGCTCCTCGACGACGGCGTCGGCACCTTGTGGCGCGAGCGCTTCGACGCTGAGCAAAACGCCAGGAAAAACAAACTCAAAGCCAACTCGCCGCGCGAAGGCTTCAAGGCTTTTCTCGAACGCAAAGGAATCCGCTAGGTTTGGACGATGCCAGCACCATCCATCACACTCAACTTGAAAGTCTTCGAGCTACCCATTTGTCATGCCGGCGAAAGCCGGCATCCATCCGAAATAATGCCGCGTGATCGCGCAGAATCTGGATTCCCTAAATTCACAAACCAAGTGCAACACTTATTGGATAAGGTGTTGCTATGGGACAAAACTATGAACAGCTTTCGCTTGAAGAGCGCTGTACACTTTCCCGGCTTAGCCAGGCCGGGAAAACTATCCGCCAAATCGCGGCAACTATGGATCGCGCGCCATCGACTATAATGCGCGAGCTTAAACGCAACCGCGGCTCTCAGGTTGGCTATCAACCGGCCTACGCGGACAAGCAGGCCAAAAGCCGTCGCTGGACAGGCAGTCGACTGTTGCGTGATCCCGAGCTGCAGAAAAAGGTTCTCTCCCGGCTTATGCAAGGCTGGTCGCCGGCCCAGGTGGCC
>DASSGE010000542.1:0-5758 GCA_035693605.1 Binatia bacterium | reverse complement strand
GCTGATTGCCGAACAGAAGAGCGCTTAGAAGAAATATGACGAGCGGGAATACGGGATGCCGGTCAGCCGAGATCAAATGAGCACCTCACACGCGGAGACAAGTTGGCAAAAAGATTTCTCACGAAACACGCTGACGACCATCGCAGTTCGAGCGAACCGCACTACGGTCCGGACCAAGCCAAATCCTTGATTTATCGGTTACGCGCCGAAATACGACTTCCAACGAACACGCGCCGCGCGACGCTTCGTTGGGTTTCAATCGTTCGAGGCCTCAGTGCCTACTCGGGACTGACGGATTTATCTGCAGGCGCTCAGTTCAACCCGTCTTATCAATATAATAAAAGTCGCAAACGAGGTTTCAAGGTTGCGTTTGAAAACGCTGTGGTTTGCTGAGCATCTTTCCAAGCGGCCTCTGATTTACCTTCATGTTTTGGCACGGCTGAGCCAGTCATCGAAACGCGTCGGGCCGATGCGCGGGTTGTCGCCGGGGGTAAGCGATTGATCGTTCAACTCCAAGCCGAAGTAGCGTGAGTGGACATCGGTGACCACCTGACGTGGATCCCCGGTTGCGCTCAAGAATCGTCCGACCAGTTTGTCGAGCGGCATCCGTTCGGGTCCGGCCAACTCGACCATGCCGTTCAACGGCGCGCCGACAGCGACCTCAACCAGAGCGGCGGCGACATCATCCGAGACGATGGGCTGAATAAGCGCCGGTGACAAGCGCACCGTTTGCCCGTCGGTGGCCGATTCGGCGATGCCACCGATACATGTTCGTTGTGATGATGGATAGGATGACCCTGGCGGATACGCTGTTTTTATTATCAGGCCTGTCTCGTCCGGAAACGTTCGATCTCGCTCGTCGAAAGTTTCTCATCTCGCTTTTGAATCTTCCTTTCTTTGCAGCCCATTCCGACTTTGGCAAAGCCCCGTGAAAAACAAATTCTCGCCTCATAGAGTTTTCCCTGCAGGTCCGGAAAATTCCGCCACGCAGAAATTGACTCTCGTAAAATCGTTGCGTCCGAAAATGGGAATTTGTCCGGAATACACGGTCCAGTTGTTGGAAAAAAATTTGCCAAACGTAATTTTTACCCGCTTGGGTAAAAAACTTCGTGCTTCAACTGCGGTTCTTCTAGGAGTTTTTCGATACCGGGAATGGCACGGTGGTTGCACTTAGTACTATGCGTGTCGATGAAGGAGGAACATATTATGAAAGCGATAAATTTACTGCGATCTCTCGCGCTCAGCTTGGTCTTGGGACTAAGCATTGCCGTTAGCGGGGTTTCGGCTCAAGACGACCTTACACGCGGCGAGTTGAGAAATTTCCATGAATTTCTCGAGAATCATCCTCGGATTGCGCAGGATCTTAGAAATAACCCGGCACTAGCCAATGATCGGCGCTGGGTTACCAGACGCGACGAGCTCAACGACTTCCTGAGAGACAATCCTCGGATCCGTCGAGAGCTGAGAGAAAATCCGACCCGGGTCATGACCTGGGAGCGCAACTTCAATGCGCGCGCGGACTTGCGAAAATTCGACAGGTTCTTGGATTCGCATCCGCGAGTTGCCGAGCGTTTGCGTGCCAATCCTGAGCTTATCAGGGACCGAAGGTTTGTCGACAACCATTATGAGCTACAAGCGTTCCTGAGAGATAATCCGGATATGCGTCGAGAGCTGCAGGCACGCCCTCACGCTTTCATGGATCGCGTTACTCGCTACGACCGATTGAGCCGCCGATAGTCGGCGTGCCCAAACTAAGCAAAAAAGAGGCTGGAAAATTCCAGCCTCTTTTTTTTGTTCCGCGTTGCGTCGCGAAACCACGCTCGCTCCGCGAGAAACATGCAACGGCGCACTAACCGCGCAGGTTCATTGCTTCTGTGGCATGCGAGCCATTACGGATAAGCGCCATGCTTCGGAAGTTCGATAATGCTGACATCGATCGCGATTCGCTCGGCAGTAATATTAGCACTAGATCGACCGAGCGGACTTGTTAAGCTGTAAAGAGAGAGAGGCTGCCCTCAATATTGAGCGCTGGCCTGATGCAGTCATGAAGGATGATACAGCCGAGATTCTGTCGGTCGAGGGGCGCGAGGTCCGCGTCACCCATCCCGACAAGCCGTATTTTTCCCGGCAGACCAAGCTCACCAAGATCGATCTCGTGCGCTACTATCTGTCGGTCGCGCCTGGCGCGCTCTCCGGCATTCGCGACCGCCCACTGGTTCTCAAGCGCTTCGTTGACGGCGCCGAAGGCGAAGCGTTCTATCAGAAGCGCGCGCCCGCCCAGCGGCCGTCGTGGCTGCGCACTGTTACCCTGTCGTTTCCGTCGGGCCGCAAAGCCGAGGAGGTTGTCGTCGACGACGCGGCGGGGCTCGCGTGGGTCGTCAACCTCGGCTGTATCGAACTTCATCCCCACCCTGTGCGCTCCGGCGATCTCGACCACCCGGACGAACTGCGCGTCGATCTCGATCCCAATCCCGGCGTCGCCTGGGACGACGTGCGCCGCGTGGCCCTCGAAGTGAAATCGTTTCTCGAGGAAATGGGGCTTCGTGGCTGGCCCAAGACGAGCGGCTCGCGCGGCATCCACGTGAATGCGCGCATCGCACCGCGTTGGACATTTGTCGAAGTCCGCCGCGCCGCGCTGGCGCTGTCGCGCGCCATCGAACGGCGTCTACCGGCGCTGGCCAGCTCGAAGTGGTGGAAGGAGGAGCGTCACGGCGTGTTCCTCGACTACAACCAGAACGCCAAGGATCGGACCACCTGCTCGGCCTATTCGGTGCGCCCGCTGCCCGACGCCCGCGTTTCGACGCCGCTGCGCTGGGAAGAGGTCCCTGACTGCGAGCCGGCCGACTTCACCGTGCTGACGGTGCCCAAGCGCTTCGCCGAGTTCGGTGATCCGCACGCGAAGATGGACGCCGCGCCAGGCTCGCTCGAAAAACTGCTGGAGCTCGCGGCGGAAGACGAAGCCGCCGGTCTCGGCGATGCGCCGTGGCCCCCACACTTTCGCAAGATGGCGGGCGAAGCGCCGCGCGTCCAGCCTTCGCGCGCCAGCGCCGCGGCGAAGAAGAAGTCCGCGGCTAAAAAGCCGCGCACCAAAGCGCCCCTTCTGGTGGTCGCGAACTCGCCGGACCGAGAAGCGGCCCGCGCGGGTCTCGAGAGATGGAAGACGAAGCATCCGGAGGTCGCCCAGCTGCTCGCCGTCGACGATGTGCTGATAGACTCGATGCGCGGCAGGTCGTCGACCTGGACGCGCATCCGGGTGAATCTCAGAAATGTTCCGGAAAAGTTACGCCCGCCGCAAGAAACCCCCGACCCCGATGATGATCCAACGCGTGAACGGCGTAGCCGAACGTAAGACTTCAAGGTTCAAGGCTTGTCCCGATTCCGCGGGGATCTAGATCCTTCGCCGGCTTTGAACATGGAACTTTGAACCGTTTGAACCGTTCGCGTCAGTGAACTCAGCGATCGCCGGCGAAAATCGCCTTCAGCTCTTCCGGTGCAACGACTTCGAGCTGGTCATACGTGCAGTCGCTCGACTTCTTGTCGGTGCGCCAGCGGCGAAACTGCGCCGTATGGCGGAAGCGGTCGCCTTGCATGTGGTCGTAAGCGACTTCGACGACCAGCTCGGGACGAAGCGGTTCCCAGGACAAGTCCTTGCCGCCGCTCCAGCGGCTTTGGCCGCCCGGCATGCGCTGTCCGCCGTCCGCTTGCTGCTCGGCCCAATCTTTCCAGGGATGATCGGCCAGCGCGTTCTTGCGGTAGGGCGCGAGCAATTTCACCAGCTCGCGCCGCTTCGCTTCGGTGAAGCTCGCGCAGACGCCGACGTGCTGGAGCGCGCCGGCGTCATTGTAAAGGCCGAGCAGCAGTGAGCCGACCATCGTGCCCTCGCCTTTCTTGTGCCAGCGAAAGCCGGCGACGACGCAATCGCACTCGCGCTCGTGCTTGACCTTGAGCATCACGCGCTTGTTGGATTCGTAGATCCCCGCAACCGGCTTGGCGACGACGCCGTCGAGACCGGCGCCCTCGAAGCGGCGAAACCAATCCTGCGCTATGCTTAACTCGCTGGTAGCGGGCGTCAGGTGCAGCGGCGGCGCCGCGGATGAAAGCAGCGATTGCAGGATTTTTTGACGGTCTTTGAACGCCGTGGTGCGCAGATCCCGGTCGCCAACCGACAGGAGATCGAAAAATACCATCGACGCCGGGATTTCCCTGGACAGAAGCTTGACCCGCGACGCGGCGGGATGAATGCGCAGCTGCAGAGCGTCGAAGTCGAGCGCATCGTTCTTTGCGACGACGATTTCGCCGTCGAGCACGCAGCGGTCGGGCAACTGCGCGCGCAGCGGCTCGAGCAGCTCCGGAAAGTAGCGGTTGAGCGATTTCTCGTCGCGACTCTGGAGCAAAATCTCCTCGCCGTCGCGAAATACCAGGGCGCGAAAGCCGTCCCATTTCGGCTCGAAGATCCAGTTTCCGCCCGCCGGCAAGTCGCTGACCCGCTTGGCCAGCATCGGCAAAATCGGCGGGTTCACAGGAAGATGCATACCTCAAGTGTTATGCATAAAGCGGATGAAATCCACACCCTGAGCGCAATGGCTGCTCGTGGTTTATTAACATTTACCGCATCCCTGTAATGTTACGTTCTGAGGTGCTGGTGAGGAAAGACACTCCGTGCCAATCGGATCGGCTCTTTTGCAGCGTTCGCAGGCGCGGTCGGGCACTTGCGGGGCGCCGATGGTTACCGCTGAGACGTGTAATTCCGGCGGGATTATGCGATGTCTGACGCAGGAAGCGCACGATGGCCGATAACGTCGTGCAGAAGTTTTCAGTGCCGGACGCGGCTCAAGAGGTAAGTATAAAATGACGCTCATCATCAATAACCAGGAAGTGGAACAGGTCCTCACCATGGAGGACACCCTTGCGGCGCTGGAACAATCTTATTTGCAGCTCGCCGCGCAGGAGGCGGTCTGCCGGCCGCGCATCGACATTCGAATTCCGACCAGCGATCCGGCGCGGAACTACCAGTGGGGCACGATGGAGGGCGGATCGACCGCCGGCTACTTCGCGATCCGCATGAAGTCCGACATCATTTACGAAAAAGACTACAACGGTGTCGTCACGCAGGAAAAGTACTGCATGCGGCCCGGCCTATACTGCGGTCTGATCCTGCTGACCTCGGTCGAGAATGCCGAGCCGCTGGCGTTTATCAACGACGGCTACCTGCAGCACATGCGGGTCGGCGCCGACGGCGGCATCGGTGTTAAGTACCTCGCGAACCAGGACGCCGAGGTCGTCGGCATGCTCGGCGCCGGCGGTATGGCGCGCACGCATATGGAGGCGTTCACGCGTGTGCGCAAAATCGACAAGCTGCAGGTGTTCAGCCCAACGCGTGAAAATCGCGAGCGCTTCGGCCGCGAGATGGCGGAGAAATATAATATCGAGGTAAAAGTCTGCAGCCGTCCAGAAGAAGTTTACAAGGGCGCGCACATCCTGGCCGCGCTCACCGATTCTGCGGTCGAAGTGACCGACGGCGCATTGCTCGAAAAAGGCACCCACATCGTGGTCGTCGGCGGCACCGGCAAACCTGACGCCGAGAGCCTCAAACGGGTCGACGTCTACCTGCGCTTCGGCGACACGCCGGCGCCGACCGGCCATCCCGAGCTCGCCACCGACGCCGAGCACATCGGCTATGAAGCGCGCCCGCAGCAAGCTAAATATGGCGACGGCCGCCGCGACCGCCGCAAGCATGGCAACACCCTGCCGGACCGGC
>DASSGE010000541.1:0-2688 GCA_035693605.1 Binatia bacterium | reverse complement strand
AGCTCGACTTCTTTATTTTGCGCGTTGAATTCCCCAACGGCGGTCGGGAGGATTGAATGGCTTTGGCAAGGCAGTCTGGCCCCTTTCGGCATCTTCATTTGGCCCCACCCACTAACCTAAATAAGCAGCAAAATCGTACATACGGCTCTGGCTACCGGGCCTTTTTCTTGCTAGCTATCGTCCGTTTAAATCGATAACTGTCAGAGCCCGTCTCAATAATCGTGGCCCTGTCAGTAATGCGATCCAAGAGCGCCTTGCATAGCCGGGCGTTGGGAAAGACCTGTGTCCATTCCGAGAACGGCAGATTGGTGGTAATGACCAGGGTCGCTCGCTCGGCTCGTTCGCTGATGACTTGAAACATCAACTCCGCGCCGACTTGAGCGAAGGGGACATAGCCCATCTCATCAATGGCGATCAGATCGTAGCGTGTCCATCGCTGCAGAGCGCGTCCGAGTTGGTTATGGTGTTGCGCTTCAACCAACTCGTTGACCAATCCGGCGGCAGTAATAAAGCGGACTCGTTTCTTCTGCCGGCAGGCAGCAAAACAGAGCCCTGTCGCTAAATGCGTTTTGCCGGTTCCCGAATCTCCGATGAAGATGATTGGCTCGGCGCGGTTGATATATCCGCCTTCGGCCAGTTCGCGAATCTGTGGGGCTGAAACCAGAGGGGCGGCGCTGAAATCGAAATCTTCCAGCGCCTTGATGCGCGGCAGACGCGCTTCCTTGATCCGGCGCTCGATGGTGTGACGCTCACGCTCATCGACCTCCGCACTCAGCAGTTCGGCCAGATAGGTCAGATATGGTTGCTGCTGCTGTACGGCATCCTTGGCCAATCGCTGGCATTGAGCCGCGATCGTCGGCAATCGTAGTAAGCGGCAGTGTTGATCGATGGCAGCCTCTGTCAGGCTCTCTGCTCGGTTCATTGTTCACCTCCCGAGCAGAAGGCCCCTTTCAAGAGCCGGTCATAAGTGTCGAGTTGCGGGATCGGCCGGGTGTAATGTTCCGACCACTTGACCTCTTCAACTGCCAAGCGCGACCAACTCGGTTCGGTGTGAGAATCTCTTTCCATCAAGTATCGCACGGCTGCCGCATCGATCGCTCCGGCCTCCGATGCTTGATTGATGGCGGCCGTCAACTTGTCATAGCCTAGCCGTCGTCCCAGTTGCAGCAGTTCGATCATCAACCGGGTCCCGCTTTGGGCGCCATGCTTACGTTGCAGTTCCTGCCAGAAGCGATCATAGGCCGCAGTCCATCGCCCCTGTTCTCGCCACTGGTCGAGCGCGGCGCTTCCGGCAAAGGCTCCTGGCTTGCGCTCCAACACGTTCAGATAATGTTCCAACTCCAGAATCTGTTGCCGCGCCTGATAAGATCGCGGATGCCTGGCGACCACTCGCCCCTCATGCCAAATCTCAATCGTCGCCGGCAAGACTCGCACTCTCGCCTGTGTGCCTGGGCGTAAGGGCGTCGAATAAGAGTTGGTCCTCACCAGAATGCACCCTTTGTCATTGACACGGCCATAGCTCTCTTCGGCCAACTCGAAGTCTTCCGCCGGCAACCCCAGCAGCCTTCCTCGCTCGATCTCCAAATCTTCACCGACTGTCCGAGAGCGCTGGTCGATATGTCGCAACAGATCGGCTCGACACGCTTCCAGCAGATATTCGTTGAAGGACTCCAGCGATTTGGCCTCCGGCACTGGAACCAGATGGTTGCGTCGAAAGTATCCTCCCTCTCCTTCGACTCCTCCTTTTTCATGACCGGCCCCCGGGTTACAAAAGACAGCTTCGTATTGCCAATGCGAGCGGAAGGCGATGAATCGTTCGGTCTCCTCTCGCCGATGACCGCGCAGAATCTTTTTGACGGCGCTCGCCAGATTGTCGTATTTCAGACGCCGGAAGACCCCGTCAAAGTAATGGAACGCCATCTGGTGCGCTTCCAGAAATGCCTGCTGCGTCGCTCGCTCATAGGCCCGGTGATAGGCCGCTCCGCTGGCCATACTCCGCATTGCGAAGAACTGCAATGTACGCCGCTGCCCATCGATTTCGGCGACCGCTTCGTACCAATCGATCTGGGCTTCTTCTCCGTACTTGTAGCTTTGCACGATCATCACCTCACGCCCATCCAGGCCCAGAGTCAGTTTTTGCTGTTGCACATATTTTCTGACTGTTCTCTCGCTGACCTTGATGCCCGGCCGCTCTCTCCCGATTCTGACGAAAATTCGATGCGCGGTGTGATGTTGTTTGCGTGGCTCCTTTTTATCTTTTTCCAAAATCTGCTTGATGAACTCTTTGACCTCATCCATTTGCGGTTGCGATCGCTGAGGTGTTTTCCGGTCCGGAGGGATGGCATTGGCAATGGCTTGTCTGACCATTCGTCGATGCACCCCGTATTGCCTGGCAATGGCCCGGATCGACTTCTTTTCAAACTCATAGGCTCGCCTTATTCTCTCGAACAGCTCCACCTTGGATCTCCTTTTCAATGATTACCTCCTGTTCTTTTTCCGTTCAGAAGGTAATCTGTTTTTGATTCAAGGTGGGGCCAAATCAGCGTGCCGAAGGGGGCCGGTACATCGTGCCAAAATCAAGTAATCTCCAACACTAAAAAGAAAGCTGATGAAGCGACTAAAGCAGGTAGCAGCGCTGTCAAAAAAGCAAAGGAATTTATCAACGACTACGGTTATGGTGACGCTGAG
>DASSGE010000540.1:0-3118 GCA_035693605.1 Binatia bacterium | reverse complement strand
ATCGGCAGGCATGCCGCTGTGTGCGAGTGTGCGGACGAAAAGGCGCTAATTTTGAAGCCGTTCAATTCCACGATGACCCATTTCCAGAGCAAGCGAGGAGGCAGTTTTATGGTGCGTTCATTTGAACAACCCAAGATGGCGCTTTGTCTCATCACTGCGGCGATCCTGTTGTTGGTGTTCTCGCCGAGGAGTTGGGGGGCTGCGGCCGACGAATGGAAAAAGGTTGTCGAGGCGGCCAAGAAAGAGGGCAAGGTTGTAGTTTCCATTCCCGCTAGTTCAGAATTGCGCAAGCAAATGGAGCCGATATTCGAGCAGCGCTTCCCGGGTATCGATCTGGAGCTCCACTCGGGCACTGCTTCGGCCATGCAGAGAAAGATCAGCGACGAATTTGCGGCGGGTGTGCGTTATTTTGACCTCCACATGGGCGGCGCCGTCACCATGATCAACGGCTTTGTCGGCGGGCAGATTGTCGATCCTATCGAGCCGAACCTGCTGCTTCCCGAGGTTATAGACGCCAAGAACTGGTGGGGTGGACATATGGCTGTCGATAAGGAGAAACGGTTTACCTATCTCTTCTCAGCTTTTTTGGTCGCTAGCTTTTGGCACAATACGAAATTGGCGAACGCTACGGAGCTTCGCTCTTACGACGATCTTCTCAATCCGAAATGGAAAGGCAAGATTGGTTGGTTGGACCCGCGACAACCAGGCGCAGGCCTGGGAGTTTGGGAGTACATGTGGAAACACAAAGGCGAGGACTACTTGAAGCGCCTTGTTACACAAGACCTCCAGCTCTCCCGAGACCAACGGGTGATGGCGGAATCGCTCGCCAGAGAGAAGTGGGCCGTGACCATCGGAGTGAGTCACTACTCGTACCGATCCTTTGTCAGTGCGGGCTTGCCGGTGAGCCCCTTGCCCATTTTCAAAGAAGGAACCTATGGCACGGCGGGTTCAGGGATTCTAGCGATTATCAAGAATCGCCCTCATCCCAACGCCACCAAGGTGTTCGTCAACTGGCTGCTCGGCAAAGAAGGACAGGAAGTCTGGACCAAGAGCATGAGCCAACCCACTCGTCGGCGGGATGTCGACACCGAATGGACCGCCAAGTTTGGCTCCATAGCGGCAAAGGATAATGTCTCTGTCGAAAAATGGAACGAGGTCGAGCAGATTTCGGCGGATGGCGAGGCACTGGCGAATGCAGCCGCGAACGGCGCGCGTAGGCTCTTGCCAAATTGAAACGGAGCGTATGGGGAATAGAGTCCAACTCCCGGGTCGGACCGAGGCAACCTCTCGATTTCGCGAGATCAAGGATCAAAAAAGATTCATTTTGGCGCTTAAAGGGCCAGTTCTGATACCAAAAAGCCGCCTCTAAGAAACCTCCTGCGCCAGCGATCTTTTAGTAAGGATGAAAGATCCAGAGGGTGAGGCCGGCATAGACGAATCAGATAGTCGTGCCTTCGCATACATTACTGTCCAACGCAGAACGTGGTCGCGGTCAATCCATTACTTGCGTGGCGGAAGTGGATCCATTCCGGAGATAATTTTAAAAACCTTGATAACCTCGTTATCCCGCGGCAGCGTCGCAACAAGTTTCTGCTGTTCCTCCCCCATCAGCGGCGTCGGATAGACTCCGATGACTTTTTTGTATTGCTCGTGAAATTGGCGATCTTTGAAAGTATCGCGAACGGCTTGCCTGAGGATCTCGGCGAGTTTATTCGGTGTGCTCGGCGGCAGATACTTGAGCGTTCCGACGCCCCAAAAAGTCCGCGCCATGGCCATGAGTCGGGTCTCTATGTTGGAGCGCACGAAGGATTCGAGGTCGGGCAAATGGGCAAATTGAGGCGGACGGCGACCTTTGGGATTCTCCAGAATGGCATGAAAATCGACGAGATTTTGGTAGGACTCCGTCAGCGTCTGTGTGTCCAGCGTTGTCGCTCGCGCGTCGATTTCTCCTCGCTCCAAAGCTATCTCCAACTCCGTTCCTGAATAGCCCACGACAAAACGCGGCTCTTTGACATCCAAGAGCCAGGCGAACAGCCGTCCGCGAATGTATTGTACGTGTCCCACCGATTGGGCGCCGATGCGGATCCCCGAAGCCGCGCGCAATTTTTCCAGGCTGTTGATGCCGAGAGCTTTGCGGGTGGCAAACATATTGATGTTCTCGCTGAAAGGCGACCCGAGATAGATAAACTTGTAAGGATCGTATTCGACACCGGGTTCGCCGAGCACGGCGCTCGAGAGCACGCCCGGCGAGCAGGCGCCGATCGTCAGGCCGTCCGCGGCTGCGCGATATACTTGATTGGCCGCTTGTCGACCCCCTCCTCCTGGAACATATTGGCTAACGATCGTCGGATTTCCGGGAATGTACTTTTGCAGAAACTGCATGATGGATTTTGTTCTTAAGTCGGCGACGCCTCCCGCACTGTTTCCTTCGATGACGGTGATGGTTTTCCCCGCGTAATAAGGAGCCTGCGTGCTGCCGATGGTGGGGAAAAGAACCAGCCAAGAAAAAACCAATGCAAGCCAACGGCTGAGACGTTTCATCTTGAACCTCCGCGGACCGTGTCGTTCAAAAGCGTAATAGCGTTCTGGTTTTGAAAAATGTTCGAATCGACCAGCTCATCCGGAACTATGCACACATCGAGCATCGCGGCACCGCTATATCAAATGTGGCGAACTCAACCAAACCCTAGGCCTCGCTCTGGCAGAAGCGAGAGAAATAGACTACTGAGAGGTCGGGGTAAGTTGGTCAAAAGGAGTGGGTAGATGAGAACTGAATACCGCCTGCTTGCTGCGATCTCGTTGTTCGTTTTTGCGGTCGGTCTCGACGTATCGCCGTCGCTGTGAGGCCGCCCGGATTTGTCGCACACCGTCTGTAAATTATTTTTTATACAGGGCGCTGATAAATCCGCTCTGGTCGATCCGACGGACAAACGATGGATCGACGATGAGATTCGGATCGGTTTGTTTTGCTTGTGGGTAATGGGCCGAAATCATATCAAGCGCATTAGCAATCACCTGCGCGGAAGGCGTCGGCACCGTCTCCAGTGCCGCAACGGTGTGCTGATAGGTGTCCTCTAGGAACTCCTCGCTCACGCCGCGCATGTATTTGCGCCAGACG
>DASSGE010000539.1:0-2086 GCA_035693605.1 Binatia bacterium | reverse complement strand
GACCTAACCGACGACGATCTTTTGGAAGCAGAAGGTGACTACGACAAATTTTTAGGGGTCATCCAAAAGCGGTATGGCGACAAACATGATGACGTAAAGAATTGGACGACAGATTGGTACTCGAAGCGCGAGCAGGAAGAGATAATCTCGAGAAAAGCCACTGAGTCGCGGAACCAAAAATAATCAGCGCACGTATCTTCGCCGGTTGCTGTCGGCTTTTCGGGGCACGCACGGGCGCAGGGTTAATTTGATTAGCGCTAACCACCGCATCGCGGCTCCATCTTCGGGCAGACTGCCACGTCAATGGAGCTGATCACGCGCAGATTGGGGCTCACTCCGCCCCACCTCGATTAATCCGCGGACCCGGCCGCTCATCACACGGCCCGTAATAATCGACAACCTCACGTTCTGTCGGCATGGCCGGATCGCCATAAGTTTCGATCTTCATATGGCAGCGATTATCCGCGCCTTGTTCTTTCAGTAGAATGCGGTCTGGAGCAGCCGTACATCCGGTGCAAGAAAGGAAAAACACATACAGAAACCCAAATAGCGCAGATTTCATTTCGAACTCCTTCCATGATTCATGGGGCTCTGCCGCGATAACGCGGAGGGCCGCACCGAGCCGGCAACCACCGCCGCTCCTGGCTCAGACAAAAGCTGCAAAAATTAAACCAGTCACTGAATTTGCCGTTGACAGACCAGCGCTAAGTTGAACTAAGCGGAATTGTTGATACGCGATTTAATCCAGAGGCTAACTCAACGTGTATTGTCTCCAGCAGCTTTTTTCTCCGTCGTCGAAGTTGTCGATCCACTCATCGGCTCGAATTCGTAAATCCCGCCATCCGCCATGAGCGAGAGAAATAGATGGCCGTCTTTCAATAGGTAGGACCGGACAAACTCCCAGTCCATCACTACGCGATTGTGGAGCGAGCCCGGCGGGCACATCGCGCGAGTGAGCGCGAGCGGACCGAACTGGAGCTGATTTGGTCCGGAAGATTTCCACGTGCCACGCCCACGGTTGCAGTCGATGCGCGCGCTTATACTGCCATCAGTACCGAAGGCGATGGTGTACTTCGCCGGATCGTCGGGCGCCAGCAGCTTGTCGTCACCGCCCTGAAACCTGACCAACCGCCAGGACGTGCCGCCGAGGCCGGCCGCTGTGTTCTGCGGCGGATCCGGCAGATTAACACTGCAATCGACGGTCAACAGCAAGGCCACCAAAAATAAACCACGTAACCAGAAGTCCTTCATCCTCCGAGCAAAGCATAGTCGCGCCCGCGATGCTAGAAACAATTAGTGGGGGCTTAAAGCTCTCGGATCGGAAATGTTCAGCGAATGAGGGATTAGTAGAACGGGCAGGATAAGCTCCTTGTCTTAGGATGTGTGATAAGATACGTCATCGCTGCCAAACACCATAAAGAAAGATCTAGCCCCCGGTTCACTTTGTTGTCATAAAATAATTACGATACAAAGTGCGGGGTGGATATCTCAAAAAGAAGAGGTGAACAGTATGACCTATAAATCTTTACCGATCGGACTCGCTGCCGTGCTCATGGGCCTCGCAAGCGCCGGTCCTATGCTGGCCCAAACAGCGAAAACCCAGCAAATCAAAGTCGCGGTATCCACATCGACGCCGCATAACACACCGCTGTGGGTGGCCAGGGACAAAAGGATCTTCGACAAGTACGGCGTCGACGTGCAATTGATTTTTGTCATGGGCGGAGCGCTGGTTAGCCAGATGTTGGCGGCCGGGGAAATCCAAGTAGCCGCCAATGCGCCAGCCGCGCTTTTGAGCTTGATCGCCAACGGTGTCGACATTTCGATGTTTCTCGGCGTCAGCAATACCTCGCCGTTTGCCTTGATCACTCAACCCAGCATCAAAACTGCGGCCGAGCTCCGGGGCAAGCGACTTGGCACCGCACGCTTCGGCGGTTCGTCCCATGTTTCGGCTTTGATCGCGCTCGATCATCTCGGTCTCGAGGCCAAGCGCGACAATGTGATTATCATGCAGACCGGTCTCGACCCTGAACGCATGGCCGCTCTGGAGCAAAAAGCACTCGATGGCGCGATGCTGCAGCGGCTTGCT
>DASSGE010000538.1:0-5491 GCA_035693605.1 Binatia bacterium | reverse complement strand
AAGCCGTAAATGTCATGCGCCCAAGCGCAGCCGACGCTGCCCACAGTAAACAGCAGCAGACCGACCAGAAGTACTGGTTTGCGCCCCCAGCGGTCGCTGGCCCAACCTAGGGGAATTTGAAAGAAGCATTGAACCAGAGCGTAAATGCCGAAAGCGACACCCGCGAGAGCGGGCGACGCTCCCGGGTAGCGCACCGCATAGGCGCTGAAGATCGGCAGCATGAGAAAAATTCCGAGCAGACGCAGCGCGGAGATCAGGCTAACGGTAACGACCGGTGCGATTTCTTCGCGGGTGAAGGAGTTGGAACTGTCAGTCAATGTGAAGCGTGATCTCCGATGCCGTTGGAATAGATCGTTAAATTACATGCTTTGCGAGAAATAGGAAGAGGCGATGAACGCCGGACTCAGCGCAGAAATACGGAAATCGGCGAGATCGATAGATCGTTCTTGCCGGCGCTCTCCGTCTCCGGATGATTCTGCAATTGCCGATTGCGCGCGGTTTAGGCTGGCGCGCCCGGGGCTGCGCTTTTATCAACAGCCGGCCGAGCAGTCGTCCCGAGTCCGATGCCTTCGCTGTCCAAGGCTTTCTTCAAGCGCCGGCGATATTCACGGCCGACGCTGTATTGCTGCGCCGGTTGGGTTTTGAATCGCGCTTTGATGATCACGCCGGTGTCGGTGAAATTGTCGATGCCGAAAACTTCGATGGGTTCGATCATGACCCGCGCATAGTCGGTATCTTTGCGCATCTCGCCGGCGATCTGACGCATGATTTCGACGACACGGTCGGAGTCTTCCCGGTAGGGTAACGCGACGTCGATGACATACGCAGACCATTCCATGGTCGCGTTGGCCAAGGTATTGATCGCGCCGTTGGGAAAAACATGGACGACGCCCGCTTGGTCGCGCAACACGACGGTGCGGAAGGTGACCGACTCAACGACACCGCTGGTGCCGTTGATGATGGCGACGTCGCCAATGCGTATCTGGTTCTCCAGGAGCAGAAAAAAACCGCTGACTAGGTCGCGAACCAGATGCTGTGCGCCAAAACCGACGGCGAGGCCGACGACGCCGGCGCCGGCCAGAATCGGCCCGATATTGACGCCGATCTGACTCAGTGCGATCAAGACCACGACAAACCAGAGCAAACCGCTACTGATGGTCCAGAGCACGCCCGATAACGTTGTGATGCGTTTCGCTACCGCGCCTGGCTCAGGTTCGCCATGACCCGTGCTGCGGATTAAGAATAGCTCGAGTTTGGTCAATCCCCGGCGCAGCAGATTGACCAGGATGTAAGCGAGGGCGACGATGAGCACGATGCGAACCAGCCCCTGCAACGTGTTGACGCCGATGGTCATGATTCTAGCGAAGAAAGGCTCCCAGGCGTTGGACGACATAAATAGATTTCCCCCTTATGCGGAAATGGCTCAGCATTTCTCGCAAGAATTCGGCGAAGATGCCAGCTCAATCCATGTGCGAATGAAGAAATGTTATTTCAAAGCGGTAGCCGCTGTTCGAAGTTCGGCGAGATGTGAATTCTGCGATGCGGCAACTATCGTTGGGGAAAGAGGCGTGAAATGGTACGCAAGCCAGGATCGTCTCCGACCAGGCGCGCGAAGTTATTTTGGACGATAGCTTCAATCGTGTTTGACGACGCACCTCTGATATTTGCCAAAGCATCGAGCACGCCGGTGATCGCGCTCGGCATGCCCAGGGCATCGTGCTTTTTGAGCCATTTGAGTGCCCCGGGATTATCAGTCTCGGTCAACAGCAGATGATCAGGCACCGCTTGGGCAATTTGCTTGATGTAGTCCGAGTACAAAACTTCTACGCCGATGGTGAAATAGCAGCCGAAGTCGATCATAGCGTTAAGAATATCCAGCGGGCCGGAGTACCAGTGGACGATGGCGCGGCGGACATTGTACTTTACGAGTAAGTCGAGAATCTCTTGTTCGCCCGCTTTGGTGTGGAGATTGACGAACTTATTCTGCTCGCCGGCGGCGGCGATGAAATATTCCAGGACTTTTCGTTGCGCGGGGTATGTGGTGGTGTCTCTTACCCAATGAAAATCGAGGCCGATCTCGCCGATGGCCGGGCTCATGTCAATGTAGCGGCCGAGTTCCGGCAGACGCTCCGCGTATTCGGCAGCGCGCCGGGGATGGACGCCGAAGGTCGGCAGGATCAGTTCGGACCGGTCGCCGATCTTTTGCAGCTCCAAGTAAGACGGCAAATCCATCGCCGTGGCGACCGTGAAGATTTGCTGCTCATCGATCTCGCGCAGCGCTTGATCGAGCAGGTCGCCGTATCTATCCAAATGAACATGGGCGTCGATGAGCATAGCTGGTTCCGTTTCAGAGGAAGTGAGATTACGTAATACCCGCGCGATCGTCACCCCGGTGCAAACCGGGGTCCGTCCCAGCCGAAAATCTGCATAGCGTTTTCCAAACGGTATGTCGCACTCTGTCCGTCCCTTGAGTCGGCCTGTGCCGGAATCACGATAATGTGAAACCCGACCAAAGTCGATGCTCCTGAAATTCTTCGGCTTGTAGTCGAAAATTGCCTAGCGTTAGCGACGGTGCTAGTTTTCGCCGCTCTCCGCCGCAAGCCGGGTTGCTCGACCTTGAGGCCGCCTGGGGCTGCGTGTATCATCCGGCGAAGTTTGGTTGTTGCGGATTAGGTCTAAGCAAAATTTGAGGTGCGAAATTTCATGAATGTTCTCATTGTTCTCTTGATCCTATTGGGACTGACGGTACCCGCCCAAGCGCGCAAAGTTTCGGTCGGCATTCCGGTGGTCGATGTGTCGCAGAGCGCGTTATATGTCGCGCGCGACCGTGGCTACTTCCACAAGGAAGGTCTCGAGGTCGAACTGGTGTTGATGCGCGGCGGGGTCGCGAACCAGGCGCTGATCACCGGCAATGTCGACTTCACCACGGTGCCGACGGCGGCGTTGCAAGCCGGGTTACAGGGCGCGCCGGTGAAGGTGCTTCTCAGTACCTTTCATAAGCCGATGTTTTGGCTTTACTCGCGCCAGGCGATTCGCACGCCCAAAGATCTCAGCGGCAAGAAAGTCGCGGTGTCGAGCCTGGGCGCGGCGGGGGATTCGGCGTTGCGCGAGTGGCTCAAGAAAAATGGCATGGATGAAAATCGCGAAGTGGCGATCCTCGCCATCGGTACCACCGCGACGCGGCTGGGCTCGCTCGCCACCGGTGTCGTCGATGCGGCAATGATGACCTTCCCGCATAACATTACGGCAGCCGAGCAGGGTTTTCGCGAGCTGATGTCGTTTATCGGCTCGGACATCATTCAACTCCAAGGCGCCATCGTCACGCGCGACGGTTTGTTGCAGTCCGATCCGGGCATGGTCGAGAAGTTTCTCCGGGCGACGATCCGCGGGCTGATTTATTATTCGACCAATCGCAGCGGCGCGGTGTCGATCCTCGCGCGCAACGCCAAATCGTCGGAGGATCTAGCCGGCAAAGTTTACGATCTGGTCAAACCGGCGCTGACGCCGGAAGGTATTCTCAACGACGACTTGCAGCGGCGGGTGATGAGTCCGCTGTTGGAGCGTGTCGCGCGCAAGGATATTTCGATCGGCAGATTTTTTGATTTTGCTCTTGCGCGAAAGCTTAACGCGGAATTGAAGGCCGAGGGTTGGAAGCCTTAAGTCTGACGTTCAAACCGTTCAATTCGCCGGCCTTCGCCGGGGGCCGTTGAAGCTGTTCAAAACGTTTTCACAATCCTCGACCGTTTCAGCGCAGTACTTCTAACCTCTTTTTCCAGTGCTCCTGCCAGTCTGCGCCAGAGGCGAGAACTTCCGATTCAACTGTCAATTGCGGGAAGCGGTTGGCGTTCGGCTCGCGGATCACATGCGGCCCCTCGCGGCCGGCTTCGACGTCGCGGATCGCCCGCAGTAATTGGCGGCGCGCGACAATGATAGCTTTGTCGCTCGGCCCCAGGAATTCCTTGCTGCGGTCGACGATCTCGCCGCAGCCTTCGACGATGGCGACATCGTGCACGTTGAAGATCCGTCCCATGCCGGAGAAGCTCCAGGTTTTCATTGCTCCGCGGTCCTGCAGGTATCGATTACTCTTATTGCGTTTGGGCCGGTAATCCGGGCCGAGTTCAGCGAGAATTTCCTGATCGCGCTCGATGTCGCGCTGTTCCATGGGCGCGCTGCGACGAAACACAAAATCATAGCGCCAATGGTGCGTGTCATCGATGGGTACATGCCAGTAAAGATTGTAGCCGTCACCGGACATCGGTCCCGGGATTGTGGCTTTGTTGGGAAAGACAAAATTGGTCACGCGAAAAAACGTCCGGCCGTCGACATCGCGCAGGGAAAATATACGCACGCCGTAATCGGTTTCTTCGGCGTCGATGCGCGGCGCCATATCGGCGTCATAGAGCGCCAATGGCAGCTTGCCATCGGTGCCGGTGACCGTGCGTTTCAAATTATCCGGCACGTTGGCTTGGCGATGCAGATAGGAAACATGGCTGGGATCGAGATTACCCTCGTTCGCCTGAAAAAAATTGCATTCATGATAAAACTTGGAGACCAACACATGGCCGGCCGGCGCTACCAGTGGCTCGTAGTTGGGCAAGAGCGGCGGCTCGCCCGGTCCCATGTAGGTGAAGACAACGCCGGCGCGCTCCTGACAGGGATAAGCAGGATGGCGAACTTTTTCGCAAAAGCGCCGGTCCGGCGGCTCGCACGGCTGCTCGATGCAGCGGCCGTGGCGGTCGAATAGCCAGCCATGGTACAGGCAGCGCAGGCCGCCGTCTTCGACTCGGCCATAGCTCAAGTCGGCGCGCCGGTGCGAGCAGTATTGGCCGATCAATCCGAGCTGGCCGTCATCGCCGCGGAACAGCACCAGATCTTCGCTCATAATCCTGACCGGCAGCGGCGCGCCATCGCCTGGCAACTCTTTGACGAGAGCGACCGGGTGCCAATAGCGCCGCAACAAATTTCCTCCCGGCGTGCCGGGGCCGGTGTGAGTAAGCAGGGTGTTTTCTTCTGGAGACAGCATGGAATTTTGGATTTCCGATTTTGGATTGTCGAATGCTGGCAATCTTTGTATCACCATTTATGGTTTTGCGGCAATCCACCTAGGAGGACCGGCGCCGCCTTACGGTGCAATTTCGCAGGGCGGGTCCGAAGCCGATTGGTTGTGACGCATAACGATCGGATTACGGCAGTTAGATTGCCCGGTGGTTAATATGGCCAACTCCGGCTCCAGAAATTACCGCCCTCGCGCGGCTTCGTTGTCGTGGCCCAAGGCGATGGGGTTTTTCGCCCGCCATTGAGTGGCGTGAGCCAGTGTTTGTCAGTCCCATACCGTGCGCACCAGGCCAG
Organism: Binatia bacterium; assembly: GCA_035693605.1. GTDB lineage: Bacteria > Desulfobacterota > Binatia > UBA9968 > UBA9968 > DP-20. Next base: position 142 of record DASSGE010000538.1, on the reverse strand, counting down.
AGTCATGGATCATTTCATCTCCAGTAATGAGCTGGAGCCCGGAGACTCTGGCTTGAGCGACGATCAAACGATCATAAGGGTCCCTGATGGTCGTGAAGGTTGCGGCTTCCAGTAGCAATGCGGCATCGTTGATGCCCAAGTC
>DASSGE010000537.1:0-2133 GCA_035693605.1 Binatia bacterium | reverse complement strand
GGTTGTAAAGCGATGGACAATAACGGCACCCTTGGAGTACTTGGTGCCGTGCTGACGCTTCGTCGTGGCGTGACGACCGTCAACGCCCGGCTGGACTGCGACATTTAGGGTATTGTTTTTGGACAAGTGACTATATCCGCTGGCGTATTTATGGTAGCGTGACAAGAATTCTCGTGAAGTCCCCTATCTCCTATTACGCCATCCTGGTGCTGCAACTCGCGCTGCTCGGACCACTGCAAAGCGCAGAATACTACCGCTGGGTCGATGAACGCGGCGTGCTTCATATCACCGACAACCTGCATGACGTGCCGAGCAACCAGCGCCCGCGCGCCGGTCGGGTCGTAGCGCCAGAATCGTCCAGGCCGGCAGAGCCGGAGAGAAAGCCCGCGCCGAGCAACAAGGCCTCCGTACCGATGGAAAAACACGGGGCGGTGGCGATGGTCCAGGCAACTTTGAACAACCGACGGGCGGCAAAATTTGTCGTCGACACCGGCGCCAGTTACACATTGATCTCCAACGCCGTCGCCAGCGACCTCGGAATCAATCTCGGCGCCAATCCCAAAACCCTGCCCTTCCAAACCGCCAACGGTTTGATCAATGCCCCGATTACCAACATCGAGTCGATCTCCATCGGCGGCCTGGAAATTCGCAACATCGCCATCGCGATCCACGACGCCGTCCCGGATCCTCAAGTCGCCGGCCTGCTCGGACTGAATTTCCTCAGCAACTTCAAGCTGGATATCGACACGCAGAAGGGCGTGCTGCATTTGGAGAAGAAGTGACCGCGGCAGTCCTCGGACTGTTAAGCACATGCATCTGATCCAATTACTGCTTCCGCTTTACAGTAATTCAGGCGTGCCGTTCGAGCAGAAACTTTTCATCGATGTGCGCAACGAACTCGTCGACCGATTCGGCGGGATAACTGCTTACACGCGTGCTCCCGTGAATGGACTGTGGCAAGAAAGCGAGCGACTCGTGCGCGACGACTTGATCATCTACGAGATCATGGTCGAAAATTTGGACGAGGATTGGTGGCATCGATATCGCGTTCTCCTGGAGAGTCGTTTCCAGCAAGAATCCCTGGTTGTGAGAACGCACCAGGTTCACATTCTCTAGAACAGTTCGACGACGCGATTCGAAGACTGTGGTCGCTGCTCGGAGTGAGTTTCTTGAGCAGCTCTAAGCTCGGTAATGCGCGCCCTACTCGCGGCCTCCCGATAGCACGTCCCCTGAATTCGATCTCCGTATAACAACCACCGCACCCATCAGTGCCGCGTCCGGCGCTGCGGCAACGTCGTAAAGTTGCACCCGACCGCCGACTCCTTGCAGCAGCCGGGGCCCGGCAGCGGTGTAGACAAATCCTTTGGCGCGGAGCGCGCCGATCGCTCGGAACCGCGCGACTAGCGTCGCCTCGTCGATGCCGGTCTCTACCGCGACAACTTCGCTGGTAAAAGACTCGTGCATTTGCGCCAGCGCATCCCTAGCGCTATAGCGGGGCTGCTCGCGCAGGACCGTAAAGTCGGGCGGAAACAGCACTGCGGCGTCAACTTGGCCGTGCACGCTGCGAACCATCGGCGCCTCCGGCTCGATCTCACGCAAACGCGCTTCGATTGCCGGCAGCGCGTCGGCGGGCACCAGATCGAGTTGGTTCAGCACCAGCAGATCCGCAGATGTGAGCTGGTACTCGAATGTGCCTTCGAGGTCGCGCTCCGCCAGCACCTGTTCGGCGTTGACGACCACGACTGCAACATCCTGCGCTATCCACGACTTCGCCGGCTCGCGCCAAAGATTGACCTGCGTGTCGCCGGGAAGCGCCACGCCTGAGGTCTCGATAATGATCTGGTCGGGATTCACCTTGTGGCGCAGCATTTCCAAGGTGTCGACCAGCTCGTCCGAAAGCTGGCAACAAACGCAGCCGCCATCGAGCTGCACCACGGCCGGACTGCCCGGACCGAGAAGCGCCTGGTCGATGCCGAGAGCGCCGAACTCGTTCGAGATGACGGCGACGCGTTTCCGGTTGCGCTTAGCCTCAGCAAGAAGCGAGCAAACGAGCGAGGTTTTTCCCGCACCGAGAAAGCCGGAAACAATCAGGATCGGTATCACAATGAAAGAGTGAACTCCGATGGGTTAGGA
>DASSGE010000536.1:0-3965 GCA_035693605.1 Binatia bacterium | reverse complement strand
CGACGGGGAAGGGTCTAAGATTGGGATGAGAGCGGCAAGAATGATTTTTCGAGCCAATTATGAATAATAGCTCTCCTTTGACTTCGTCCAAAAGTCCCGTCGATCCGATCACTCTCGAAGTGATCCGCCACGGTCTGGTGTCGATCACCGATCAGATCGATGCCAATATCACGCGCACGGCGTTTAGCCCTTATATTTACGAGTACAAGGATTTCGCCGTCGGCCTCGCCGGTCCGGACGGCGAGTTGATCGCCCAGAGCACCGGCGGCATGCCTGTCTTTGTCGCCGATTCGGTGGGCATGGCGGTGCGCGACGGACTGGCAATTTATGGGCGCAACCGTTTACACCGTGGCGACGTAGTGGTGTGCAATCACGCGGCGATCCAAGGCCAGCATCTAAACAACACGGTGATGTATACGCCAATCTACGCCGGGCCGGGCTTTGGCACGCTGATCGGTTTCTTCGCCATCAACGTACACTGGATCGACATCGGCGGCATCACGCCGCGCTCCACCGATATTTTTATGGAAGGGCTGCAGCTACGCTCGATCAAGCTCTGGTCCAAGGGCGAGCCGATTCAGGAAGTCTACCGGATCATCGAAAACAATACGCGCTTTCCGGTCGAGCTGTTGGGCGACATCGCGGCACAGCATGCGGGCTGTTTTCTTGGTCGGGATCTCACGCAGGCGCTCGGCGACAAATACGGCATCGAGATCTTTCTTGCCGCGTTACGTACCCTGCTCGATCAGAGCGAGGCGGCGGCGCGCGCCAAAATCCGCGCCATTCCCGACGGTGAGTACCGCCACGACACGTTCTTCGACAACGACGGCGAATCCGACGAGCCTTTGCCGATTCGCGTGAAAGTGATCGTCGCCGGTGACGAAATGACTATCGATTACTCCGAGATCGCCGCGCAAGTGCGCGGCTGCATCAACTCGGGTTACTACGGCGGCGGGCGCACTACGGCGCGGGTGGCGTTCAAGTATTTAGTCGCCTACGATGAGCCGGCCAACGAAGGCACGTTTCGGCCGCTGAAAATGATTCTCCCCGAAGGCAAGATACTGAGCGCCCACCCGACCGCGCCGATGGGCAACTATTCGCAGCCGTTTCCAACGGTGATCGACGCAATCATCAAGGCGTTGGAGAAAGCGCTTCCAGAACGCGTCACCGGCGCGCACTTCGGCACTTTTTCGGGTGTACGTTTTCGCGGCAAGCGCGCCGACGGCACGCTGTTCGACTGCCACGACAGCGGCCACGGCGGATGGGGCGCGTGCGCGACCCACGACGGCGCCGGACCGTTTCGCACCATGGCGCATGGCGACACGCGCATCATCCCCGTCGAGCTGCAAGAGTCGATGTATCCCTATCGCGTCCTCGAGTTCGGCCTGCGCGAAGATTCCGCTGGCGCCGGCAAATTCCGCGGCGGCTTGGGATTCCGCAAGAAATATCACCTGCTCGGCGACGCCGAATTGCAAGCGATGTTCGATCGCGTGAAATATCCGCCCTGGGGGGTGCAAGGCGGCAAGGATGGCAAGTCGGGACAGATTACGGTCGTAAAAAGGTCCGGCGAGACGGAAATTATATACAAGAGCAAAGGTTATCCACTGCAGCCCGGCGACCAAATCATCGTCGAAACCGGCGGCGGCGGCGGGTATGGGCCGCCGTCGGAAAGACCGCGCGCATCTGTCGAGCGCGATTTGATGCGCGGCTACGTCTCACAGGAAGCGGCGGCAAGGGATTACGGCGCCAAGGAGGCTCCTGCCTTATTCCTATACTGACGGGTGGACTAAGCCGGCTCAAGACCTTACAAGTTCTTCGAAGCTCGGCTCGGGCATGCCTTTCTGCCAAGTGGAATCGCGAATTTCGAGGCGGTTGCCGCTCGGATCATAAATATAAAGCTCGCGCCCGGTAAAATGGCCTTTGGCGCGGTATTCGAGTTCGACGATGGGCACTTTCTTTTCGTGAAACGTCTTGCAAGCCGCGACAAATCCTTCCGGGCTGACATTGAACGAATGGTGCACGCGTTCTTCGACGATGGATTTGTCCTGCGGTTTTTGCCGCTCGCATAACAGAATGTTGTGATCGCCGACGTTGAAGCAGGTCATCACACCGTTGCTCAGCCGCCCAAGGAGATCGAGGCCGAGCACGCCGCCGTAAAACTCTTCGGACTCTTTAAGATTGTTGACCGGAATAGACCAGTGGGTCACGCCTTCAATTTTGAATGTTCCCATAAAGCCTCCCTAACTCGAACTTTATAATATACCTGTATAGCTTACTCCCGCTTAGCAAAAATCCTAGCAGTAGGATCATCATTTCGAAGTGTGAATCGAGATTGCGCTAGCGTCCGATCGAACCTTCTCTGATGATTTCGTCCAATATTGTTTCGTCGATAAATTGCGCAGCATTAATCGGGCGGTCAATCTTCTGCCCAGCGCGGGCAAAGTCGACGAGCAGTTGATAACCTTCCACGCGATTTCTGCCGTCGGGGCTGAGAAGTTCGAGCAATACTTTGTATGCCAGCGCGGCGATCTCCTGGTCCATGCCGAACTCACGCATGATCATTTGCGTGGTGTCGGCGCGGTTATCGCGGATATAGTTCATGGCTCGCAGTCCGGCGCGCATAAAGCGCTTGATCATGTTCGGTTGTTTCTTGATCTTATCGGCGTGAGTGACAAACGCCGTGCCGGGCACATCGACATAGTCGCGGGTGGCGGCGATCTTGATAAAACCATCCTTTTCGGCGCGCAGGCTGTGCGGCGCGCTCAACATCGACGCGGCTAGCGTGCCAGACTTCAACGCTGCGTACCTTTCCGGCGTGCCGCCCATGTTGAGCAAGATGAAGTCGCGTTCGGGCGAGAAACCTTCCTTGAGGATGATTCGGCGCAGCAGTGTGTCGACTAATCCACCGGGGTTGAGCGAACCGATGGACTGGCCTTTGAGTTGGGCCAGGTTGCGATACTTCGGCTGCGCGTAGAGCGCCTGGTCCACGAAAGCGTTCATGCTCATGACCACGCGCAGCGGCGCGCCGGCGACAAACGCCGTGACCGCGGTGGTGCTGCCGGTGCCGAAATCAGCATCGCCGGTGATAAGCGCTTTAATATCGATGCCGCCGCGCATGTAAACCATGCTGACGCTCAAGTTTTCTTTTTGAAAGAAGCCACGGCGCTGGGCGGTTTCCAGGATCGGAAAGTTGGTGATCGACTTACTTGGATAGCTGACAACAACTTTGTCCGGCGCGGATGTTTGGGCTGGAACCTCGTTAGCGACAAACAAGCTCAGTAATGGCAAACCAAGGAACCCGCATTTTAACATGGCTGCCCTCCTTCACGCTTCCATAGCCGAAGCTGCTGCACTTTGGCAATAGTCGATGCCCGGCTCAGCTGCCATTGTCATGAGTTGTCATTTCGAGCGCGGCGAGAAATCTAGACTCCTATCCTCATTTTGACTGCGCCAATTTGAACAAAAGCTGCAGGCTAAGGTCGCTCGGTATTAACGCGCAACAAATTCGACTAATTCAACCTCATTGCATACACCGGCGTATCGCAATGGCGAACGAGTATCGCGACATCGATTTTACCATATGTCGCGATCCTGAAACGGCCAAAGATTTGTTTTCGGTTGATTGCGTGAACCGATAACGCTGCCGCATCAGCGATCGGATCCAAGGTATTCGGATTGCTGATAAAACGACGCGATGTCCATGGCATTGCCGCCCACTGAGACCACGTTGACCCATTCGGTGCCGCGAGCCAATAAATTTGCAGTCGCTCATCGATCCCGAAATAAACGAACCGATCCAAGGACGGCGAATATTCCAGGGCCGCGTATTCACAGATTTTCGGAACTTCTCCAGCAACCGTCAGCCCGACGCACTCTTTCACCGGCTCGCTGGGATCAATGGCAACTAGCCTATTTACGGCGTGATCCGTCGCAATCAAAAGATCGCGCGCAGTATCCATGGCCAT
>DASSGE010000535.1:0-8092 GCA_035693605.1 Binatia bacterium | reverse complement strand
GAAAGCGTCACGCAAGATTTTCAGCCGGTCCGCGGGCAGACCTGGAGGAGTGACGAGCGGTCGGCCAAATTCGCCGGCGGACAGAACGACCTTGGCCAAGCTTCTGCCGGCGGCGGTGGTTTTGTATTTGTCCATGAGCTCATAAATAGTTGGCGCGTCTTTTAACCTAGAGTCACGTTTCGCACCGCTCTGCATCAAGGTGTTAACGAAGCCACGCTTGCGCCAGGAGATGAACGGTTCACGGGCGAAGTAAGCGGTAATCGTGAAAGCACGGCAGACGATCTCGCCACGTTCGACCGCGAGATCGACATCTTGGCCCGATTGATAGCCCAGGACGATGTCGAATTTGGTACCGAGGGTTTCTTCCATCAGTTTGGGCAGATAGTAGCCGGTCGAAGTGATGCCGTTGGAGCCGCATTTGGGCGCCTCTTTCGCATTCTTAATGTCGTCCATCGACTTAAACGGAGCATCCGAGCGCATGTAAAGGAGATGATTGGATGTCACTGGATTGCCGATCCACCCGAACTTGGTCCAGTCGAATTTGACTTCGGGTTTTTTCGTCAGCTGCTCGAAATAGAGCGCAGGATAGATGGCGCCCAGGGTCAGGCCATCCGGTTTGGCGACATTATAGACCTGATTGGCGGCAATCATCGACGCCGCTCCCGGAACGTTCTGAATAATAATGTTGGGACTGCCGGGAATGTATTTGGGCATGAACTCGGCGAGCATGCGCGGATACAAATCATAAGCGTCGCCGGCCTTGGTGCCGACGACGATCGTAATCGTCTTCCCTTGATAGAACGGAGTCTGGGCGTGAGCGGCGTGGCCGATCATCAGCATAAATAAAACCGCTAAGATTCTGAACATGTAGCTCTGACCTCCTAAATTGTTGCTTAACCGATAATTACCATCGACAGTGGCTTATTCAACTAGTTACCCAAGAGTTTCTTCACCCGTGCGATCACGTCGGGAGGTTGGTTCATGATCTTGGTCACGAGCTTTTCCAGGTTCTCGCCGCTCTCGGGATCGACGTCCATTTTTTGTTTTTGCGCGTCCGCGAGCAGTTCTGGATCCTTCATTGATTGCTCGAAGGCCTGGCGCAGCGCTTTTACCTGCGCGGGCGCGGTCCCTGGGCCGGCGATGATAGGACGGCCAAACTCTTCGGCAGCGAGGATGACTTCGGCAATGCGGCGCCGGTCTTCGGGAACCTTTTCCCGGTCAAATATTTCGTAAAGCGTCGGCACATCGGGTAGCCGTTTGTCACGCTTGCTGCCGGTAAAGAAGAGCACGCGGACGAAATTTTTCTTCTGCCACGTGAGAAATGGCTCGCGGCCGAAGAATGGCGACGCGGTCATGCCGCGGCAGCTGACTTCGCCCTTTTCCACTGCCAGGTCGATTTCGGCGCCACCGGGGTAGCCTAAAATGGTATTGATCTTGGTCGGCGGCAGGGTCTCTTCGAGCAACCGCGCCAAGATGTAGTCGCTGCTGACCGTGCCGGTGGAACCGCATTTTGCCGGATCCTTGGCATTCTTGACGTCTTGGATGGTTTTGAACGGTGAGTCGCTGCGCACGTAGAAGATCATCGGCTCGGTGACCGGCGAACCGATCCAGGCGAATTTGCGCACGTCGTATTTAACTTCGCCGCGGCCAATCAACTGATCGAGGTAAATCGCATTGCTCGGAAAGCCGATGGTCAGTCCGTCCGGTTTGGCGACACTATAAACGTAATTGGCGGCGATGACCGAGCCGGCGCCGGGCATGTTCTGAACAACCATCTCGGGACTGCCCGGAAGGTGTTTCGGCATATATCGCGACAGCAGCCGGGCCCAACGATCGTAGAAACCGCCGGTGGTGAAACCGACAATGACTTTGATCTGCTTGCCTTGATAGTATGGCGTCTGCGCCGGCAGATGGGTTGCCCATGCACCGAGCAGAAAAAGCGTTAGGATTGCGACTCTCATGGCTGCTCCTTATATTCGCTGCGGCGGCTGAACACCGGCGACGGTTTGAAATGGTTTGAACCTATTCAAGAATTTTTCTGACGCGCTTGAGCACGGCGGGTGGTTGGTTCATGACTCGTTTAGCCAGCGCTTGCAGCTGTTCGCCGGTGACCGGCTCCATGTCCATGCGAGCTTTTTTCGCCTCGGCGATGAGCTCGGGATTGTTCATCGATTTGACGTAGGCCTCGCGCAGTATATTCACCCGATCGAGGGGCGTGCCGGGGCCGACCAGCATGGGGCGGCCAAAATCGCCGCCGCGTAAAATCACATCGGCGACCCGCCGGCTCTCATCAGCGGTGTTTTCTTTGTCGAAGATTTCGTAGATCGTCGGCACGTCGCCGACGCGGGCATCGCGCTTCTCCGAGGTCTGAACGATGTGCTGATCGAAGCCCTTCTTATGCCAGCTGTCGAAAGGCTCGCGACCGAAGTGGGGCGCGATGGTCATGCCGCGGCATTGCACTTCGCCCTTCTCCACGGCGATGTCGATTTCGCTACCGCCGGCATAACCCATGACCGTGTTGGTTTTGACCCCAAGAGTGTCTTCGAGAACTCTCGCGATCAGGTAGTCCGCGCCGGCGGTGCCGGTGGCGCCGCACTTTGCAGGCTCGGCGAGCTTTCTCATGTCCTGGACCGATTTGAAAGGGGCGTCCGCGCGCGCGTAGAGAATGATATCGCTCTTCTCCGGCGAGCCGATGTAGTACATCTTGGTGATGTCGAAGCGAACTTCTTTGCGTCCTAACAATTGGTCGAGATAGACGCCATAGTTGGGCATGCCGAGGGTCAGGCCGTCGGCTTTGGCGACGCCGTAGACATGATTCATCGCGATCATCGATCCCCCGCCCGCCATGTTCTGCACGATGAAGTTAGGATTGCCCGGAATATAGAGCGGCATGAAGCGGGCGAGGAGCCTCGCCCAGCGATCGTAAAAGCCGCCCGGCGTCAGGCCGACAACGATGCGGACGGTTTTGCCTTGATAGAACGGCGTCTGCTGCGCAGCCGCTGGTTCAAGGTTCAAGGGGTTCAAGAGTTCAAGGGTCAGACAAAGTACGCCCATTAAAATCCGATTGAACCCTTGAACCTTTGAACCCTTGAACGGTATTGTGAATTTGGATTTCATGATCACCTCAATCAGCTAAAATCTTTTTCACCCGTTCGATCGCCTCGCGCGGCTGGTCCATCAGTTCCCGCATCAGCGCTTGAAGATCCTCGCCAGAAGTGTACTCCATGTCCATCTGGCCTTTCTTTGCTTCTTCGATGAGACCGGGATCGCGCATCGCTCTGGCGTAGGCGTCGCGCAGGATCTTGACGCGGTCGGGCGGATTGCCGGGGCCGGCGACCATCGGCCGGCCGAAATCGCCGCTCGCCATAATAACGCGGGCGGCGCGGCGGACGACATCGGGCGTCTTGAATTGATCCATGAACTCAAAGAGTGTCGGCGCATCGCCCATGCGCGGATCTTTCTTGGGGCCGCTTTGGAGAATATGGTGGTCAAAGCCCTTCTTGTGCCAGGTGTCGAAGGGTTCGCGGCCGAAGTGCGGCGGAATGTCCATGCCGCGGCAGATGATCTCGCCGCGTTCGACGGCGATGTCGATCTCGCTGCCGCCCTGGTAGCCGGTGACCGTGGCCATCTTCGCCTTGAAGGCTTCGTCCATGATCTTGGCGAGCAGGTAGCCGGTGCTTGCCGTGCCGGTGGAGCCGCATTTCGGCGGTTCCTTGGCGTTGATAATATCATTCAGGGTTTTGAACGGGCTGTCGGCGCGAAAATACAATAATGTCGGCGCCTTCTCTTGCGTGCCGATAAATTCGAATTTGCGCACGTCGAACTTTACTTCGCGGCGTCCAACCACTTGATCCAAATAGAGACTGTTGATCGGCACGAGCAGCGTCAGGCCATCCGGTTTGCTCAGATTGTAAACATAATTGGCGGCGATAACGGAGCTGGCGCCAGGCATGTTTTGGACGACGAAGTTAGGATTGCCGGAAATATACTTGGGCATGTAGCGCGACAAGAGCCGCGCCCAGCGGTCGTAGAAGCCCCCGGGAGTGAAGCCGACAACGATGCGGACGGACTTGTCTTGATAGAAGGGCGTCTGCTGCGCAGACGCCAGTTCAAGGTTCAAAGGGTTCAAAAGTTCAAGCGTCAGAAAAAGAACACTGAAAAGAATCCGATTGAACCCTTGAACTCTTGAACTTTTGAACTGGAACTTGAATCGGTAGCTCATAGTCGCCTCAATCAGCCAATACTTTTTTAACCAGATCGATCACTTCGCGCGGTTGGCTCAAGATTTCTTTAATCTGTCCTTGCAGTTCTTCACCGGAAGTATGTTCCAGGTCCATCTGGCCTTTTTTCGCTTCTTCGATCAAGCCTGGGTCGCGCATCGCATTGGCGTAGGCTGCGCGTAGCGCTTTGATGCGATCCGCTGGCACACCCGGTCCTGCCATCATCGGCCGACCCATTTCGCCGCTGGCGAGTATGATGCGGGTCAGGCTGCGCATGATCGCCGGCGCCTTGTATTGGTCGAGCAGTTCGAACAGCGTCGGCACCTCGGCCAAGCGCGCATCGCGCTTGGGGCCGCCCTGAAATATATGACGGTCAAAGCCGCGCTTATGCCAACCGTCGAAGGGCTCGCGGCCAAAGTGCGGCGGCACGTCCATCTGACGGCAAACGAGTTCGCCGCGCTCGACGGCCAAGTCGATCTCGTTGCCGCCTTGGTAACCGCTGATACTGATGGTTTTGGCCTTGAAGGCTTCGTTCAGGAGCTTCGACACGGTGTACGCCGTGCTGGTTGTGCCGCTCGATCCGCATTTGGGCGGCTCCTTGGCGGCAATGATATCGCCGAGCGTCTTGATCGGGCTGTCAGCGCGAAAATACATCATGGTCGGGGTTTTTTCTTGGCTGCCGATGTATTCGAATTTGCGCAAATCGTACTTTACTTCGGGCCGGCCAACGATCTGGTCGAGATGCAAGCTGTTGAGCGGCATGACCAGCGTCAGCCCGTCAGGCTTCGCCATATGGTAAGTATAGTTGGCGACCACCACGGAGCCGGCTCCCGGCATGTTTTGCACCACGAAGTTAGGATTGCCGGGAATGTACTTGGGAATGTAACGCGCGAGCAATCTGGCCCAACGGTCGTAAAATCCGCCGGGCGTTGCGCCGACCAGGATTCGTACTGTCTTGCCGTTGTAAAAGGCTTCGGTTTGGGTTTGGGCATTGCTGTTGATCGCAAGTACCAGCACGGCAAAGAGCCCACTGACGACAAATCGGCGACAAAGTGAACGGTCGGAAATTCGCATGGAATGCCCCTCCGGCGGCGAGGTTCCGTCAATATAGTCGCTTCCTAGTGCGAGACAAGATCAGCGCCGGAAAATGTTTCCGGCGCTGCGGCAATCGTCTGCGGGATATCAAGGAAAACAAAGATTAAACGAGACCAAGCATGGTCTGAAGGGCGCCATCGGGAAACGGCAGAGTGAGCAGCCTGACGAATAAAAAATAGAAAAACAAAAAGGCGATAACCGTAAGCGTCACCGACAGTCTCCAGCTTTCGTTCGATTGAAACTTGAGATAGCAAAACACCATCAGCGGAATCGCGATCACGTAGCCGACGAGCCAGATCATGGCAAAAAAACCAAACATCCAGGCGAACATGGTGATGGTTCGTTTGCGCACGTCCTGCGGCGACACGTCGGTCTGCTGAAACTGAAAATCCATCGGCGCGCCATCCGTCGATTGCTTGGCTTTGACACCTTTCAGATCCAGAATGAACTGAACAATCGCGAAGATCAGCATGGGAATGCCGATGGCAAAGGGATAGAGCCGTGCCTGCATGCGCCACTCTTTGGCTTCATAGACGAACACGCAGAAAAAAATCAGCACGATAAGGCTAAACAATGCCGCCGGTCTAAATTTCAAGTGAGACTCCTTTGCTTAATTCCAACCGTAAAGCCGCGCAGCGTTGTCACGCATAATTTTGCCCTTTTGCGGTTCGGTAATATCTTTTCGACCTTTCACGGTCGCTGTCATATAAGGAAAACCGCCATCCCAGTGGGGATAGTCCGACGCGAACAAAATGACATCTTCGCCAACCTTTTCCAAACAAAAAGGCACCGTGCTCTCTTCCGGTTCAGCGGCAAAAAACCAGTTGCCCGCGGTAATATACTCGCTGGGTTTTTTCTTGAGCAATGGCGCTTCGGCTTGGCGTTTCTCCCATTCTTCGTCCATGCGGTCCATCCAGTAAGGCACCCAGCCGCAACCGCATTCGAGAAAGGCGATGCGCAGGTTGGGAAATTTCTCCGGCACGCCGCCATAAACCAGCGCTGCGCAATCTAGCAAAGTTTCAAAAGGCCGTCCAATAGTATGACGAAACAAGAACGTGTCGAAGCGGATTTCACCGGCCGGCCCTTGCCGGGAGTTGTGCACCAACAGCGGTACGTTCAATTTTTCCAGTTGTTCGTAGATCGGCCAATACAGCGGTTGGCCGAGATGTTCTTTCATGCCGAAGGTGCCCACCGCGATGCCGGCCAGGCCGAGCTCGCCGATAGCGCGCTGGGTTTCTTTGGCCGCGGCGTCGACATCTTGAAACGGCACGAGACCGACACCTTTCAGCCTTGGGCTTTCAGCGCAGACGCTGGCGATCCAATCGTTGTAACCGCGGCAAAACGCAGCGGCGTAATCTTTTTCAGGTAACTGGGTAACGCTGAATCCGCCGGTAGGAAACAAGACCGAGATGTCGATGTGCTCGGTATCCATGTCACGCAGCCTAGTCGCAAGATCTGGATTCGGCGTGTCGAGTTTGCCGTACATGCTCGAGTCCCAAACATCGCTTGGCAAAAGCGAGCCGCGGCGCCGGCAGTACGGTTCGGGGATGAATTTGCGTAGATTGGCATCGCGGTCCAGGACATGACCATCGGCATCGATAATATTGACGTTGGCCAGATTGACAGCAGACATCGGACCTCCAAAGCATTTCTCATCGGTGATTGCGCGAAGTTTGTTAGCTGATCGGCTTAGCACACGCGTGAATCCATGGTCAATGGTTGTTTACTGTTTTTTTGTCCAAGCAAGCTGTGATAAAGGGCTGATGGGGGAGATCGTTTAGCGATGAATTTTCGTTTGTCCGCTGAAGAAGAAAGTCTGCGCGCAACGGTGGCGGAGTTTGTCCGCAGCGAACTCCTGCCGCTCGAGCCGGAGTTCGCGTACGCGCCGGATATATTTGAAGGCAGCCGCTGGAAGAGCCGGGTGAAGGCGAGCACCGACTCGGAGATTAAACGATATCTGGAGATCATGGAGGGGATCGAACAGCGCGCCGAGGCCAAGGGCTTGTGGCACCTCGATGTACCCAAAGCGTATGGCGGCATGGAGGTCAGCAATGTCGCGATGATCGCGGTCACCGAAGAGTTGGAGAAAAGTTCGATCCCGTTCGAATTCGGCAATCATGTGTCGAATATTTTGTTCAACTGCAAGGGCGAGCAGATCGATAAATATCTCTGGCCCTGCATTCGCGGCGAGAAGACTTCAGCCTTTGGATTGAGCGAGCCGGCTTCGGGAGCGGACCCGTCGATGATGCAGACCACGGCGACGCCCGATGGCGAATATTTCCAGATCAATGGCACCAAAATGTTTCCAACATTTGCCGATGTCGCCGACTTCGTCCAACTTTTTGCCCGGCTGCCGGGTACCAAGGGGCGCGAAGGTGTGACATGTTTTCTCATCGACACCGGCACGCCGGGCTACCGGGTGGTGCGCAGCATCGCGACCATCGCCGGCACCGAACCTTGCGAGTTGGTGTTCGAAGATTGTCGCGTGCACAGATCGCAGGTGCTCGGTGACGTGGGCAACGGCTGGGCGCTCAACCAAGCATGGCTGGGGGCGCGCCGTTTCCAAGTCGGTATTCGCGCCCATGGTATGGCGCAGCGAGTGCTCACTGCCGTCGCTCAGGTGCTGCGCCAAGACGTCAAGGAAGCGGATAAATACGCCGGCTCCATCGGATATTTCCTCGGCGAACTCGAGGCGCTCAAGGCGCTGACGTACTCGGCGTCCTGGCGCGCCGATCAGAAGCTGGATGTGCGCGTCGACGCGGCCAAAGTAAAGTTAT
>DASSGE010000534.1:0-8058 GCA_035693605.1 Binatia bacterium | reverse complement strand
TACATCGCCTACTGCGCGCTCCTTTCCGTCATTCCGGCGAAAGCCGGAATCCAGGTTTTTTCTTCTCCCACCCCATAGCGCAATCATCCCCGGCGCATGCGTACATACTTCATCCCAACCGACAGCACTCTCCCCTTTCTCTGACCGCCGCCGCCCTGTGGTAATCAGCCGACAAAGACTGGCGTAACCGCCGCGATCCTGGGCCAGCAACACAATCGTCGAGCCATCGTCGACCGAGATCTCGGAACCTATGATCAGCTTCAGGCCGACTTCGCGCGCCTTCATATGCGCCCGCACCACGCCGTAGACTCCGTCTCGATCGGTCAACGCCAACGCCGGCAAGCCGAGACGAACGGCTTCATCGACCAACTCATCCGGATGGCTCGCGCCTTCGAGAAAGGAAAAATTACTTTTGCACCAGAGGGGGACGTAAGCGGACATGCTTTGAGACTATGTCAAAAAACAGAGAAACGAGATGAAACAATCTGGATAATTACTTCGGCAGGAAAAGCCGCAGATGCCGATCATGCAGCTTGGCCAATAACCCTAGAGCGAGACAGGCCCCCAGCAACGCCATCGCCATGTCGGATTGGGTGTCCCACATATAGCCCTGGGTGCCGAGAAAGCTCTCGGCGGAATCGCCGGTCGCCGCCGCAACGCCCCATTCGATCAATTCGTAGAGCGCGCTGAAGGCCAAGCAGATCGATATCACAAACAGGTTCAGCCAGGCGCGGCCGTTCACCGCGCGATGTCGTATCAAGACTTCGCGCGCAACGATGGCTGGCACGAAGCCCTGGGCGAAGTGGCCGAGCTTGTCGTAATTGTTTCTTTGCCAGCCGAAAAAGTCGCGGACAAATTTAAAAGTATCGACTTCGGCGTAGGTATAATGCGCGCCGAGGAAAAGAATCAGGCAATGCATCAGAATCAGAGTGTATGCGAGCGGCGTTAACGGAAAGCGTTTATAGGTGATAGCGAGAACGGCGAACACCACCAGCGCAGGCAGCGCTTCGAGAAACCAGGTGAAATAATCCTGCGGCTTGATCACCGACCAAATTAGAGCACTCCCATACGCAGCGAGCCAGAGAAATTTCATCTCCTCGATGATAAAACGTGTTCGGCGATGATCGGTTTGCGGCGGAAGCAAGTTTCCGAGTGATCGTTGACCATGCCGGTGGCCTGCATATGGGCATAGATAATCGTCGAGCCGACGAACTTGAAACCGCGCTGTTTCAAATCTTTGCTTAAAGCGTCCGACTCCCGGCTGGAAGCCGGGTAATCTTTCAGCGTTTTGAGACGATTAACGATCGGTTTGCCGTCGACGAAGCGCCAGATGTATGCGTCGAAGCTGCCGAAGTCGCTTTGCACCTGTAAGAACTTGCCGGCGTTGTTGATGGCGGCTTCAATTTTAAGTCGGTTGCGAATAATTCCGGGGTTCTTGAGCAAGGCTTCGATCTGCTTCTTGCCGTAGCGCGCCACTTTTTGCGGATCGAAATCGGCAAAGGCTTGGCGGTAAGATTCGCGCTTGCGCAGCACGGTATACCAGCTCAGTCCCGCCTGCGCCGCTTCAAGAGTAAGAAATTCGAAGATCACGCGATCGTCATGCACCGGCACGCCCCATTCGCGGTCATGATATGCGACATAGTCCGGCTTGGTCATATCCACCCAAGGACAGCGGTTTTTGTTGTCAAAGCCTTTCATGATCTATCGAGCTTCTTTCGTCTGTACACGGTTCATGGCAATGGCCAGATGACGGTCACCAAGAGTGCAAACCGTAGACGACCAACAGCATTCCCAGCGCCATTCCAAGAATGCCACCGCCGAATGCCACCAGAGTTTGACGGCTGTGACCCCATTGAAACAAATGGCTGACGTGCAAAAGCAGCGTGGTCAACAACAAGGTTGAACCACCGACGCCGCAGAAGAACAGCACAAGGCGCAATGTATTCGGAACCTTATAGACGGTTGCAGTCACCCATGCGAGGGAAAGCAGTAAAGACAAAGCGGCCGCAAAACCGAGCCAGAGTCCGCGCCGGCCACCTCGCATCAACAACTTAACCGCCACTGGCGCGTAAATTAAAATTACCACAACAAGGATGAGAAATAACATTCTAACCCTTCTTCGGAAATCTTCGGTACAGCCGCACGATCCACCAGATGAGCGCCAGGGCGAAGCCGAAAAGAACCGCCGAGAACGCCGCCACCGGCAGTACCGGCGGTCGTATGAAATTGGCTCTCAGGATTACATAGTGCATGCCGAGCATCATCATGACGATAAGACAGCCGAGGCGCTTGCCGTGGGCCGACAGGTAGCGCAACGAGTCTTCCATGCGCGCCGGCGCCAGCCAGTAATCGCGGTTCGGCACGTTGGTCCATTGGGGAAACTTGCGCGGCAAAGTTGCGATCGCGAAGCTCACCAACGCCGATACACCGATCATGAACCCCAGCATGAACAAAAGGTATCCATCACGGCTCATCCAGCCGTTGGCTCGATTATCGCCGCCAAAATGGGTCGCCACCGGGTCCGGCAGATAGCGAGTCGTGTAGATAATAAACACGACGGCAAATACCGCCAGGCAGATCAAGCTCACCCACGCACCCGCACCGTCGTCGCGTCGCACGTTAGTCTCCTTGCTGATACCAGCCATATCGCTTGCCGTCCCAGTAGATCAACGCGCTGGCGGATTCGCTTTTGATGACCATGAAGGCATCGCCGCGCAGTTTCGGCGGCGATTTGCCATCGGCTCCTCGTCGAACCGGGCCGCGGCGGAAGACATGCCAGGCATCCAGCCATGAAAAGTCATCGCTGCCATTGCCGAGATCGCTACCGGCGCCAACGACGACCAGCCGGTAAGTCCTGCCATGAAAAATAGCGATGCCGCTTTTGCCCGTTGCGCGCTCTTTGATCCAAACGGCCGTGTCCTGCTGGCCGTCGCCATCGAAATCACCATGAAGATAAAATGGATTGATGTGCGCCGAAAAAGCATAGCGCTTCGCTTGCGGACTCTTCTCGAACGACTCGCGCAGAGCCGGAGGCAAGCTCGCCAGAGTGACAAAATCGATTTCAGCGCCGGCGGCGCGCCCGCATCGTAGCAGCGCCAAAGACACCACGAGGAGCGCCCAGAAATGCGATTTATTGACGATCGCTGACAGGAAAAGATCTATCGCCGGCAGAAGACGATCCAGGTTGAATTTGCCACTAGACTTATCGGTCCACACTGCGGGCCAACGCTTCCAGGCCTTCGGCTACGGAATTTTCCGAATCCGGAGTCACTTCCCCCTGCGGCGTCAGCTGATTGATCAACTCAGGCAGAACTTGCGACATCGCCGAACCTGCTTGATCTTGCGGCATGCCGAGTTTCGAGGCGATATCGTTAAGCGCACCGGAGCCGAATACTTGCTCCAACTGATCCGGCGAAATGTTCATGTTCCGCCCCGTGCCCACCCAAGAGTCGGCTTGAGCGCCCATGCCGGCTTGGCGAAACTTGCCGAGCACACCTTCGAGCCCGCCCTGCTGTTGGAGCATGGAAAGAGCGAGCTGCAGTAGGATATTTCCTGTGCCGCCACCGCTGCGACCGGTGAGCCCGCCGAGGATTGAGCTCAACGGATCCTGCGTCTGTGACTGCGTCCGGTTACCGCCCAATGAGGCGCCAAGCACATTACCCAGTATGCCATCCAATAGTCCCATGAGAGAATCTCCCTTTGCCGACGTGAGTTAATTATCAAACAAGCCGGATACTATCCCAGTTGAGAACGCAGCTACAAGATCGCCAAGCCGTAACAACGTCGGGTTGAATGCTATCGATGACGAAGCGCTGGCCTCGACTGCGATCTTCGCGAAGAGCGCCGACAGCAGCACCCAGTCAAACCCTGACTATGCGGATGCTCCGCCATTACTTTAATCTTTCGTGTTTACGCTGCGCTTTACGTTCGAGGCCTTCTAAATGCACGCGCCGAGACGCATCACTCTGTTGCCGCTTCTTGCGCCGGCACGATCGGCATCGAATCGCCGTCGTGTAAACAAACCCCTTCGCTATTTCATACCACCACTTCTGCTGCGTCCCGGTCCACACTTCGTCTTTGCCGCAGTCAACACAACGGAACGGCCGATCGACGTAATAGCCGCGATGGACGAAATCAGGCGCGCCGTAACTGTTATTCGGCGCCAACAAAGCTTGGTTCACCGGCGGCCCGAGCACGGGCCGAAGGCGCATTTCCCGTTGTTGGTTGCGTGACTGAATTTTGGCTTTCTTTCGGTTGACCTCGATCTCGGTGCGCTTTTGCTTGCGGCTTTTCATTTTCACTTGGCAAGTTCGATAACGGTCCCGGCATTCGCTAATCCGCGCACCGCTGCCTTGCCGTCATATTTCAAGGCCCAATTGTTGTTTCATGGCTGCAAATAATCCAACGACTAGCTTAGCGGCGGCACAATCTCGCGTAGCCATATTTCGACGATCAAGACGGCGTTGGGCGGTATCAGCTCTCCTAACCCTTCGTCGCGGTACGCCAGGTGCGGGCTAATGCGAACCTTTCGATAACCGCCGGGCTTCATGCCATAGAGCGAGGCTTCGACGCCAGCCATGGTCTGGCGGCTGCCCAAAGTTGTCTTGTGATCGATCAATCGCCGGCCCTCGACTTCGCGGATCATTTCCGCGGGAAGAAATTCCACCTGCTGTTGGTTAACAAGAATCTCGTCGCCCTTGTTGAGATAGAGGCGCCAATTGAAAATTACGGTATCGTCTTTCTTGGCCGGCTCTCCTTGGCCGTCGGTTTCCGCCAGCAGTTTGACGCCAGAGTTAATTTTCATTGGACGATTAATTATGAAAGGACACCTTCGAGCGCTCGCTCTTCCCACTGCACTACATCCCCTACGGCGATTTCCCCGCCGGAGAGAACTCGTGCGTAAGCGCCGCCGCGCCACCCGGCGTACATCGCATCCTGCAGTCCCGGTAGAACCGCATCCATCCGTTCACAAGGCTTAGTCTCGCCGCCGATCTGCAGACGGGCCGTGCCGATGCGAAGAACTTTCCCGCGTGAATTGGCCAGTGCGATGTCGCTCACCAATAAATTCGCCCGCCGCGCGCTGGCCGGCGCCGCGCCGTCGAGACCGTGCATCAATGCGACCCAAACTTCTTTTTCCAACAAAGTGACCTGGCGCGAGCCGCCGCGGTCTGCGCTGGCGCGAAGTCCCTCACCGGCGACCACCACGGCGGAATGCACCGCGTCCATCGGCCCGCGATGAGCGCGCTTGATCCAGATCGCCTCGAGACGTCCGGCCGGCCGCGCCGCGATCCGCGCGCTAGGTGCAGCGTCGAGTTTCACTTTAGATAATCTCAAGTTATTCTTTATCAGTGATTTACTAACGGAAGCGCTGCATGAATCCTTCCTTCTCGATCTCATCAAGCAGAGTGGTATCGACAAACTCCGTAGGATTGCGCTGTGGCGCGTTCATTTCCCGCAGGATATTTTTCAATCCCTCCAAATTGGTCCGGGGCACAGGATCGGTGCGGCGCGAGAAGAACTCGTAGGTCGCGTCGGTGGCTTCCGGGTCGTCGACACGGAGGTATTTCTTGAGGACCTTGATGCTGCCTTCCCGGTTGGTGCGCATGTAGTGGATCGCCTCGATCTGCGAGCGCAGCAAATTCTTCGCTAGTGGCCGCTGCTTTTCAATAAACGCGCGCGTCAGCATAAACGAAGTGTTCGGATAAGCGCTGAAGTCGCCGACATCGGCCAGCACGTTCATGCCCCTTTTGCGGGCGATATGAATCTCCGGATAGGAAAGAATCGTCGCGTCGATCTGCCCCAAGTTCAATGCCAAAAGCCGCGCGTTGGTGGCACCGGATTGAAGAATCGTCACCTGCTTTGGGTCGATTTTCCAGGCGCGCAGGGCCCATTGAATGGCGGTGTCGTTGGAACCGCCGAAACGAAGAATGCCGATCTTCTTGCCGATCAATTGCTGCGGCGTTTTAATCTCGGGGCGCGCGACGATTTCAGCCGCCATGCGATTTTCCGATGTAGAGATGAGCGCGATGGGCGCGCCGCGCACCGCCGCACCGATCGCCGCCGACGCCGAGTTTTGACTCAGCTGGATGCTGTTGGCGAGCAGTGCCTGCATCCCCAACGCGCCGCCGCTGATCAACAGCGGCTCGATATCGACACCGTACTTCTTGCCGATATCCGCTTCTTTAATCACCCACAACGGCATCTGGTAACCGGCGATGCCGCCATAGCCGGCGTAGATCTTCGTCAGATCCGCGGCGGCAGCCTGATCGAGCGCGTAAGCGACAAGCATGATAACGATGCAAATCGGGCGCACCGCCGCAGCAACCCCAAATCTCCCCTTACCCCTCTTCTCCAAAGAGGGGTATCTTCCCCTAGCCCGTAATTTCCCCCTGTGAAAAAGGGCGATTGAGGGGGACATTCTCACGCACGAATAAATAAGCGTCATGCCGACCTCGTTAATAATGAACTAGCCCAGGACATAGCGATCGAGTTCCCGGCTGAACTCCAAACCCAACCCCGGCTTCGCCGGCACAATCAATTCACCCTTCACCGGCACGGGAACTTCCTGCCACAAACGAAACGACCACGGCATGTATTCGACAGTCAAACCGTTGGGAATCGCCGAAATCAGATGCACATGAATTTCCGGGAACAGATGGCTCACCACCGGCAAATTGAATGCCTCGGCCATGGCCGCGACTTTCATCCAGTTGGAAATACTGCCTACCCGAATCAAATCGATCATGATGATATCGGCCGCGCCGGTTTCGATGGTATGGCGAAACGGCGTAATGCCGTACAAGCACTCGCCGCTCGCTAACGGGGTGGCCAAAGCATCGGCCACGCGCGCCAAACCCGTGTAGTCGTCATGTACGGTGACATCTTCGAGCCAAAAGAAGTGCAGATCTTCGATCCGCCGGCCGATATCGATGGCTTGATTGACCGACCAGCGTTGATTGATGTCGCACATAAGATCAACATCCGGTCCGACCGCTGCGCGCGTCAAGCGGGCGCGTTCGGCTTCTTGCGCTGGGGTCACGTCACCCGGCAAGGCCATCTGGGTTTTCATTTGCCTGAAGCCGCGCTCGACCAATGTGCCGCAGGCTTTGAGCAGATGATCGAGCGAATAGCTACGCACCAAAGCGCCGCTGGCGTAGGTCGGCACGCGCTCACGCAGGCCGCCGAGCATGGCGCCGAGGGACTGGCCGAAATATTTGCCCTTGAGATCCCATAACGCCATGTCTATTCCAGAAATCGCCAAAGTAAGAATGCCGCCCGGCCCGGCACTCGCTGCCAGCGCGCGCAGTTTCTGCGTCAGCGCTTCGATGCGCAGCGGATCCTCGCCGATGATCATCGCCCCGAGCTGATCGATCGCTGCCTTGAGCGTGGCACTGAGCACGCCGCCGAAGAATGTCGCGCCGACTCCCTCGATGCCGTCCGCCGTTTCGATCCGAACCGTCACGAACATATTATGTGCCCGCCCCGACGGCGGCCCATCGGCCAACGGCTCGTCCACCGGTAGGCGAACAATTCGTGATTGGATGCTTTTGATTTTCATCGTGGTGCCCCCTGCGCTGCGCGTGCAGCGCTCCACCGATACCACAGCGCGGCAACGAGGAGAAGATTCAAGACGGCGTAAACGACAACAAAGCGCCATGCAGCAGCCCCGAATGGCTGACGGACGCGAGACCGAAAGACGCTTCGAACCAAGACCAAATCCGCATCGCCACAAATGTAACGAGGAGACTCACTGGAACAGCGCCGAACAAAACGACAGTTACCTGCCGCACCCGCGTGTTATCGTCGATAAACCTCCCCGTCAGGTCATCCATGAAGCGGCGCGTTTGAGCCGTTTGACCACGGCTCGATCGATTCGCAATGGGCCATATCTACCGCAGCCGGCTTCTGCTAAAATTCGTCAATGAATCGCAACGAACGAAGCGCTTACCTGCGCGAACTGCGCCCATATCTGATCGCCAGCATCATTTTTTTCGCTATCGGCACGGCTATAGGCGCGGCGGTGGCGAGCCGTTTCCCAGGGCTTGCCGATCAGTTCGG
>DASSGE010000533.1:0-2015 GCA_035693605.1 Binatia bacterium | reverse complement strand
ATTGCCCGCATGGTACTGCGGTCGCGCGAATATCTGACCGCGCTGGTGGTGCACGGCAACGTGCTCGTCGCCAATCTCTTGCGCTTCCCGCATGATCTGCGCCCGGTCAATTCGCTAGACGTGCCGGGCAAAGATTTGAAGCAACTTAAAGTCAGCGAACGCGAGATCACCATGGCTGAGCAGTTGATCGAAACGATGGAAGATTCTTGGGATCCCAACGAGTATCACGAACAGTATTATGAAGACCTGATGAAAATTATCGACGCCAAAATCAAGAGCGGCAAAACCAAAACAATCGAGGAACACGATCGCCCGGCGGCGCCGCGGGCGAGCAAAGTGGTCGACATTACCGAGCTGTTGAAGCGCAGCGTCAAACAGGCGCAGCAACCGGCGCACCGGCGCAAGGCCAGCTGACGGAATTGAGTTTAATCCCCATGGCGCTCCAGCTCTATCCCAACAAAGCCAAATCTCAGCGCACTGCCAAACCGCGCGGAGAAAGCGCCAAAGGCAATGGCGTGAGCTTGGTCATTGACAAAACCTTCGAAGAGATTCGCGCCGGCGGTCAAGCCCCAAACAAATCACAGCCCGCGCGTCGCGCTCCGACAAAGCGCAAGCCCCGTTCGCCAAGCAGAAATTCACCCGGGGCTGCGCTGCCTGAGTTCATGGAGCTGCAATTGGCCACGCTGGTCGATCAAGTGCCAAGCGGCGACGAGTGGCTTCACGAGGTAAAATTCGACGGCTATCGGGCGCTCTGTCGCATCGACAATGGCAAGGTCAAATTTCTGACGCGCCACGGTCATGACTGGAGCAAACGATTTTCTTCCCTGAGCGGGGCAGCCGCGGCGCTGCCGTGCCGGCGCGCTCTGTTCGATGGCGAGGTGGTCGTGCTCGACGACTCCGGTGTCAGCGACTTTGGCGCGCTGCAAAACGCGCTCAGTCGTGACGATACCAGCCGGCTCATTTATTTTGCTTTCGATCTATTGCATCTCGACGGCGCCGACCTGGCGGGGCTGCCGTTAACTGAACGCAAGCAACGTTTGGCAGAGTTAATGAAATCCAACGGCATCGCCGATGGTGCGCTGCGCTACAGCGATCACGTGCGCGGCCAAGGCGAGGAGCTTTTCGCCAAGGCCTGCGAACTCGGTATCGAAGGGGTCGTATCCAAACGCGCAGCCGGTAAATACCAGCCGGGCCGCAGCCGCGCTTGGCTGAAAACCAAATGTCTCAAGCGTCAAGAGTTTATTATTATCGGTTTCACGGACCCGGCCGGCAGTCGCGCCGGTTTCGGGGCATTGCTGCTCGGCTATCACAATGCGCAGAAGCAATTGGTGTACGCTGGCAAAGTCGGCACCGGCTTCGATACCGCGACGTTAACCGAGTTGCGCCGCCGCTTGCAAAAATCCAAGACCATCGAAACGTCTCTGGCTGAGCTGCCGCCGCGCGCCGAGCGGCGCGGCGCGCACTGGGTCGAACCGGCGTTAATTGCCGAAGTGGCTTTCACCGGCTGGACCCGCGATGGCCGGCTGCGCCATCCCGTCTTCAAGGGGCTGCGCGAAGATAAATCACCTGACGAGATTTCTCGAGAGATGCCGGCGTCAACGGCCGATTTGCTGGCGCCGACTGTTAACGCCAGTGCCGGCGATGGCCCAATCGCCGGTATCCGGCTGACACACCCGGATCGGATTCTCTACCCGGAACAGCAAGTCAGCAAGCGCGACTTGGCGCTTTACTACGAAAACATCGCCGATTGGATTCTGCCCCACCTGGAAAATCGCTTACTGACGCTGGTGCGCTGCCCGGAAAAATACGACGGTGAGTGTTTTTATCAGCGTCACGCGAATCACGGGTTGGACAGTTCGGTGCGGCGCGTGCGCGTCAGCGAAAAGGGCAAGAATGTCGAATATATCGCCATCGATTCGCTCCAAGGTCTGATCGCGCTGGTGCAGGCGGGCGTGCTCGAGCTGCACACCTGGGGCTCGCGCTGCGACCGTCTCGATCGCCCGGATCGCTTAACC
>DASSGE010000532.1:0-6385 GCA_035693605.1 Binatia bacterium | reverse complement strand
GGGAAAACGGATCGGCGTTTTCCGCTTCGGTGCAGCCTCGCATTTGCGTTTGATCTACGTCCTGCCGCGCTACGGCTTGAACGAGCGCGACGTCACTCTGCTCCAGGTCGGCGATAGTCCGGAGCGGCTGATGGCGATATCCGGCGGTTCCATCGACGCCACGCTGATCTCGCCTCCAGACCATTTGGAAGCGCTGCGCGTCGGCATGAAGATCTTACTCAATCTGCGCGATTTGAATATTGCCTATCAAGGCAGCGGGCTGGTCACGACCCAGCGCGTGCTGGCGCGCAAGCGCGATCTCGCCCGGCGTTTTCTCAAAGCCTACGTCGAGGCGATCCACCTGGTGAAAACCAATCCCGACATCTCCAGAAAGGCCTTCGCCAAGTATCGGCAAACCAAAGACGACAAGCGCATCGATGACGCCTACCAGGCACTGCGCGAGGTCGTCAAACCCAAACCTTATCCTTCGATCGAAGGATTCAGGACGATCATTAAAGATGCCGGCGAGCGGATTCCCGCAGCGAAGACGGCAAACCCGCGGGATTTTATCGACGTGAGTTTGCTCGAAGAGTTGGACAAATCCGGATTTATCGATGCACTTTACCGGTGAGCGGCTGCAAAGTTCGCGAGCCTGCCGTGAGTCTGTCGAAGGGTTCCAGAGCCTGCCCCCGACCTGATCGGGGGTTCAGCGTTGGAGCTCGGTTAACCGTTTACGCTCAATTCCACAGTTGTTTGGTCGCCAATCGGGCGCCCTCCGCTAACGCGGCAAACTTCAGCCAGGCCACGCTCGGATGGGTATCGTTGAACCTGAGAGCGGAAGCGGCAAAGCCGCAGTCGGCGCCGGCGATGACGTTTTCGCGCCCGACGAGTTTGGCGAAGCGCACGATCCGTTCAGCGACCAATTCCGGGTGTTCGACTAAATTGGTCGTGTGGCTGATCACACCCGGTATGAGGATCTTGCCGGCGGGCAGCTTGACCCGCTCGAAGACGTGGTATTCATGTTCGTGCCGCGGATTGGCCGCTTCGAACGAATAGGCGCCGGCGTTGATTTTTAGAATGATGTCGACGATGTCCTTCAAGTCCATTTCGTGAATGCGCGGACCGACATCGATCGAGTAGCAGGTATGAAAGCGGACTTTCTCGGGCGCAATGCCGCGCAGCGAGTAGTTGATCGCTTCGACACGCTTTTCCGCCCACTTCCGGCAGTCTTCGACCGTCAACTCGGGGTGCATCATATAATAGGTGACCAGGCGCGGATCGTCGATCTGGAGAATAAACCCGGCGTCCACTATCGCCTGGTATTCTTCACGCAGCGCATCGGACACCGCCTGCTCATACTCCTCGAGGGTGCGGTAGTATTCGTTGGCGAACGTCGACGCGACGTAAGAAGAAGCGATCGCCGGGACAAACACGTCCTCGTGGGCGCGGCCGGCGATCGCCGCTTTGAGGTTGGCGATGTCTGTCTGAACCGCAGCCTGCCCTTTGTAACTCACCGGCCCGGTGCAAATATCGACGTCGCGCCCGCGCCCGCTGCGACCGCCGAACGGCGCGGCGATACGCTCGGACCACGCGTAGTAGTCGGGAAAAGCGAGATACTCCCTGCCCTCCGAGCGCGGTCTCATCTCTTTGCCCGGAGCGGGCGGCTTGCGCTCGAAACCGTTGAATCGTTCGATGACGTAGGTGAAGAAGCCCGATTTCCCCTGCTCGCCGTCAGTGACAATATCGACGCCCGCTTCGAGTTGCTTGCGCACCACGTAAGCGACCGCCTCGCGCACCTGGCGCGCAAGCTCGTCGCGGTCGTAAGGCTGACCTTGTTCCTTGAGTCGAAGCAGTGGCAACAAGGCGTCGGTTCGGGCCAGGCTCCCCACGTGGGTCGTGAGAATTCTTTGTGTGCTCTGCTTCATGGTAGTTCCCCTTTTTTTGTTTGCCTGAAATCGCGCGCGATCGCCGCCGGACATTTGCGCTGGAACCTAGCGGCATGCGCTACGTTGTGTCAACTCGCAAGAGAATGATTGGCAGCCTCCCTACTTTCGTGCCTGTGCGATAAATGAAACAAAAAGGCAGAAAAACTAGAATTAAAAGTCTAATCCGTAATCGCCCCTCACAAGCTTCCGGATCTTTAAACAAATATTAAACTGCCATCTCGGCAGTCGATCACGACACAACACGACAGCACAAAGCCTCGATCAGAAGCAGCGCGCCATCTGCGGCTTGACTTACGATTTTCTCTCAGCTTGCTCGCTACCCAATGCGCGCTCGGCTTCTCGGACGCTGATAATCTCGGACGGTTTGTGCGTCGCGTTGTAAACCAATGCGGCAATGACCGCGCCGACAACAGGGGCGACAATAAACAACCAAAGCTGGCTTAGTGCCCAGCCACCGACAAAGACGGCCGGGCCGATACTGCGCGCAGGGTTGACCGAGGTATTGGTCACGGGAATACCAATCAGGTGTATGAGCGTCAAAACAAAACCGATTGGGATACCGGCAAAGCCGACCGGCGCTCTGATGTCGGTAGCACCGAGCACTGTAAACATCAGAAAGAACGTCAAGATTATTTCCACAAGCAGCGCCGAGAGCAGATTGTACCGGCCCGGGGAGTGTTCGCCGTAGCCGTTCGCGGCGAAACCTGCTACCGCCGGATCATAACCAGCGGGCACGCCTTTGGCGATGAGCAGCAGAACACCCGCAGCGAGAATGCCGCCGACAATTTGCGCGACTATATAACCGGCAGCATACTTAGGATCCATCTTCTTACAAGCAAGTATTCCGATAGTCACCGCAGGATTTATATGGCAGCCGGAAATAGGTCCGATGGCATAAACCATCGCCAGCAAAGAGAGGCCGAACGCCAGAGAAACGCCCAGGAAGCCAATCTTGTCTCCCGCCAGAACAGCACTCCCGCAACTAGCAAAAACCAGCACGAAGGTGCCGACGAGTTCAGCTAGATACCTGTTCATGTTATCTCCTTTCGTATCGGAGGTAACCTCGTCAAGTTGCGCTGTCTTGGTTCTTGATCCCCCTCGTTTATTCGCCGGACGTTGAACTCAGCCCAGTGCTATAAGGTCGAGCCACACCACGAAACTTACTTAACTCCTCTGCACACTGTCAATGAATTTGGCCTGCGGTGGAAAATAGAGGTTCGGCTACCCGACTGGAATGATAAAGGAACGGACAAAGAAATAGCACCAGAGTGGTCCATGAGCGCAACATTCGCATTACCCTCCATGCATCAGAATGGATTCTGAACCATTTTCATGCAGCGGATTACCGTCTTTAAACTGGTTTATTTTTCAAGCCGGTCCAATATGGTTGTATCGTAGAATTCTTTTGGCGACGCTTTTGCCGCTTCCGGTCGAACTGTCGCTGATAGGAAATCGAGGATGCCTTGAAGGCCGGCGTCAGAGACCTTGAGATCCTTGGTAAAGCCGGGTGGGTTGGTCTCAAAATCGTAGGTTTTCTGGAGCACGTCGGGATCGGATTGCTGGGTGTACTTCTTCAGCACAAACATGGCGAGCTTCGGATCTTCGTACCAGCGTAGATTGGCTTGGCGCATGGCTCGCAGCAAGCGGAGCCACGTATCAGCCATGGAATGGATGCGGTCTCTCCGAACCACAACACCGGTGTTCTGGTAGGGTCGATCGTAGGTATCGATCAGGCGTGAAAATTTTTCAGCGTCCGCCCTAAAACTGTAAGGCGGAGCCAGCGTCACGCCCGCGACCTGGCGCGTTTGCAGTGCCTGCCACATGACTCCCGAACTTCCCAGAGGCAGGAGTTGCACGTCGGTGGGCTTCAATCCCATTTTTGTCAGCGCGACTCGGTTGCCGTAGTCGGCGGGTGTTCCCGGCCGATTGGTGCCGACGATCTTTCCCCGGAGTTGGGCTGGGCTCTGGATCTCGGACTGGGCGTGGAACGAGAAGATCATCTTGTTGTGGAGCCCTGCGATAAAGGCGATGTTGGCCCCGCTCAATACCGGCGGTATCACGGACGGAGCCGAGATCACTATAGTGTCCACCTCGCCCGCGACCAGCGCGGCCACGGCGACTCTAGCGTCGATGTAGATGATCCGTGCGTCCAGGCCCTCCCGCTGATAGGCGCCGATCTCGCTGGCGATCCAGATTGGCGCCATCGTGGTTACCGGAGAGACATAGGCAATCCGGATGGTTTGCGGCTGTTCCCGGCTCCGCTCCGCGCCGCGGACAACGCCGGTTGAGAACATCAGAAGCCAAACCATGTTGCACATCACGGCCGCGAATCGGATCATAGCGGTATCCTCCCGTCTGGTTATATGCAGTTGTGAAAAACTCTGGCAATTCAGCGCGGATTTGCTGACCGGTTGATTTGTGCGCGCAAAATTTCGCTTTTCGGCGACCATACCCACGGTTCGTTGGTTTTCGACGCGACGCACTATCGCCGTTTTAACCGCAATGAGTCGACACACAACCGTGTTTGTGAGGTCGGCGCGTCCTTCGAAAATACCAGTGCAGGTATGATCCGTGCGACGACTTGGCACGAAGGTTACGTCATAACGGCGAAAGCCGGTATCCATCCCGTCCCTTTCCTGGGTGCGGGCTCCGCCGGTATGACGGATCAAAAAAAAACCTGTGGAGGGATTCCGTGCAAATTCATACTGTGTCGACGAGCGTAGGCTCATGAACACTCTGCGGTGAAATTTCTCGCGAAAAAACTCCGGACGGACGCGCTGGCAGTTGGCAATTTGAGTCTTATTGAGAAGGTGACGAAAGTGCGGCATGCGCTCCCGGAGAAAAAGTGAAGCTAATGTGACCGGTAACAAGACGAGTCGATCGAATTCTTGATTGACATCGAAACACGGTTACTGGCAATTCTCACCTGTCGATCGGCGCGAGCTCCGTCTTTGTTGGGGACTTCTGCGAACTCGCAGTTTTGGGGGATTGCGACTTGGTTATCCCTAGATTCGCAATGAGTTGCTCGATGAACCCGACCTGACCAGGCAAAATCTTTTCTCCGGCTTCTGATAGGTTGAACCATCCCGCCCGATCGACCTCCGGGTACTGTCGCATTTTACCGGACTTGGGCGGCCACTCGAGTGAAAACAAATTGCTGCGAATCTGCGCCGGGTCGCAGTCGGCTTCAATCGCCCAGGCATATATTAATTTCCCGCCAGGTTGCTTCAGCGGATCGAGAGAACGAAACTCTCCGGAAACAGTAAAACCGGTTTCTTCGGTAAACTCACGCTTGGCAGCCTGAAGCGGCTCCTCGCCATCCGCGAATTCGCCCTTCGGTATTGACCATGACCCAGCATCCTTGCTTGTCCAAAACGGTCCACCGGGATGGACAAGAAACACCTCAAGTTCGGTACAATGACGATATAACAAAAGTCCAGCACTAGTTTTTCTTGCCATAGATTGCCCCTGATCGATTACCTAAGGGTGTCCATATCACAACCATCTGGCGATTAGCATCCACGGACGTCAATCGCGACGGAGTAATCATCGATTGTAGTAATGCCAATCAGGCGAAATGCCGGGATAACGAATACGAATACATGGAAAAGCTGGTTCGGGACGCCCGAGTTGCACTGACCAATGACTGCGCTGGATCAGAGATCCGCACACGAAATCGCTTGCAGATCGTTCATAGGAAAGTTTTTCATCGGTGGTCGAATCAGTGTTATTCTTCAAGGCATAAAGGAGGACCAAAATGAGTAAGCAAGTGTGCGTTCTAATCGCGCTCCTATGTGTTGCAAGAACGTCTTGGAGTCAACAAGTCCCCCCATCACCACTGGTTCGAGCATTTGGCGACAACCAGTTTTGGATAGTGGTCGAGGATATGGTCTACGTGATCGGAAGTACAAACGAGCGCATCGTCGTCCCTAAAGGATTTGTCACCGACTTTGCTTCGATCCCACAACCCCTCTGGGGCGTAGGACTGAGCCCGCAAGGACAGTACAGTCGTGCAGCCGTAATTCACGACTATCTATACTGGTCGCAAATTTGTTCGAGAGGTCAGGCCGATAGGCTTTTGGTTATTGCTATGAAGGAGAGTAGAGTCAGCAGTTTTGATGAGTTTCTCGTGTACCAGGGCGTCAATATCGGAGGCGCGGGGCCGTGGGACGCGAATGCGGCGGAACGGAAAGCCGGACTCCCACGTATTGTTCCAGAACAGTATCTTCGTCCAGCCGACCCGAACACGAATTGGCCGAGCTACAGAGAGTTCCTGGTCAAACAGGGCGTTAAAGATCCCCCGTTTGAGCAAGACCAAAGTTATTGCCCATACGGGAATACAACAGTGGTCCCATAAATCTTCGTTCGTTAATATCGTAGCTTGTCTTCAATAAATGGCACGCGATACGGTCATTTTCATCTCGCACGGTTTTAATTTTTGTTACAAGACTTTCTGATTG
>DASSGE010000531.1:0-4117 GCA_035693605.1 Binatia bacterium | reverse complement strand
GCCCGGCATTTTGCATTCCCTAAGAGCGCTCAGCGCGGCGCTCGCGTCGGCCTTTCATACCCGTGTCGAACTGTTCGTCACCGAGCTTGAGGAAGAACGCGAGCGGCTCAAGCAGGCCTTGATATTCACGCTCTTGCTGGTCTTCGGCCTGAGCATGGGCTTGATTCTTTTAACCATCTTTCTTGTGGCGCTGTTTTGGCAGCAAGGTTGGATCGGCGCCATCGGTGCTCTCGCCTTTCTTTATTTGGGCATTGCAGCATTTGCCGCGGTCAGATTGCGTGATTCAATCCTCAAGCGCCCAGGCCTTTTTCCAGCGACGCTGGCGGAGCTAGGCAAAGACAGCGATCGCCTGAAGGTTTGACGCCATGGCCAATCGCTTTGAGGAAATCGCCCGACGCAAACAAGCCTTGATCGACAAGGCCGCCCAAGAGCGCGCCGAGCTGGCGCGCAGTCGCGCCGACTTAAAATCGTCCTTCGAAGTGAGTTCAACCTTGCTTGGCATTGGCCGCGTCCTCAAAACCCACCCCATCGTCGCGGCCGGCCTGTCGACCTTTCTGGTCAGCGCCTACGCCGGCAAAGCAATCAGATCCACCGGCAAAGTGCTGCAACTTTGGACGCTTG
Source organism: Binatia bacterium (assembly GCA_035693605.1). Classification (GTDB taxonomy): domain Bacteria; phylum Desulfobacterota; class Binatia; order UBA9968; family UBA9968; genus DP-20. The sequence goes on along the minus strand of DASSGE010000531.1, from coordinate 3,496 downwards.
CTCAGCCCGTCTGGAGCTGGCTGTGGAAACGCCGCAGGAAATAGCGCTAGCCGTCGAAAGTTTAGAAAGTTTCACCGCAGAAATGCGCTGGACGTAGACAAATTTTTAAACTCCGAAACGAACTCAGCGTCTCCGCCAGTGACTGTCCGAATCTTAAATCCGAAAAATACGATTGGAACATTTTGAACCGCTGGAACGATTGGAGCCAGCGCGGCGAAGCCGCGCTACTCGGTCCTCGCGCGCTCGGTTTTTCTGGAATCCGCCGCCCCAGTCATTGTCACGCCGTCCCAGGCAATCGCCTGGACGACACCAAGCGCGCTCTGCGTACGCAACGCATGGCCCCGTTTTTCCAGTTCTTTCGCCGCCGCTGCCGCGACGCCGACCTCGACGCTCATGCGATCGGGCATCCATTGATGATGGATGCGCGCCGACTCGACGGCGGCGGTCACCGGCATCTTAAATTCAAGTAGATTGAGGATCGTCTGGAACGTCGCATTGATAATCCGCGGCCCGCCTGACGCGCCGACAACGATCTCGGGCCGCCGGCCGTTGACAATAATCGTCGGCGACATGCTGCTCAGCGGCCGCTTATTGGGCTGAAGCGAGTTGGCCTGATTGCCGATCAAGCCGTAGACGTTGCCGGTCTCAACGTGGATCGCGAAATCGTCGATCTCATTGTTAAGCACGATACCCACCTTCGGCACTAGCAGTTTCGAGCCGAAGCGGGTGTTGACGGTCTGCGTGCATGCCACCGCATTGCCCTCGCGGTCGATGACGCTGAAATGGGTGGTGCTGCCCTTCTCGCCGTTGTAATTGTAGTAGCCGTAATAGGTAGGGCCATGGGTTTTATCCGATGAAATGCGCCCACGCACCCAGGCGGCATAGCTCTTGTCCGTCAGCTTGCGAATCGGCACATGGACGAAGTCCGGATCGCCTAAATGCTCCGCCCGATCGGCAAACGCGTGCTTCATTGATTCGCCGAGCAAGTGCAGATAAGGCGCGGAATTGTGATTGAACTGGTCGAATTTGTAGCCTTCGACGACATTGAGCATCTGTAACAGCGCCACGCCGCCCGAGCTCGGCGGTGGCATGGTGATTACCGTGCGTCCGCGGTAGCTGCCGACCAGCGGCTCGCGCCACACCGCTTTGTAATTCTTAAAATCGTCGAGGGTCATGACGCCGCCCTCTTTTTTTACCATATCGACGATCGCCTCGGCGATCCAGCCGCGATAAAAAACCTCGCGGCCCTGCTGCACGATCGCTTGGATGGTCGCCGCCAATTGCGGTTGGCGGATTGGTTCGCCTACTTTGGGCACTTCGCCGTTGGGCATATAAATGCGCCCGAGGTCGGTGAAACGCTTCAGGTTAAGGACACCGCGCTCAATGGCAACGCGCAAGGTCGCATCAAGAGGAAATCCGTCGGCCGCGAGCTTTACCGCCGGCGCCGCCAACACCGCCAAGGGCAGCGTGGCGAACTTTTTATGCGCCTCAAACAATCCCGCCACCTCGCCTGGGACCGCCACTGCCAACGGCCCGGTGAGACTCGCCGCCGGCAGCGGCTTGTCGTCTTTTAAATACAACTCGCGGCGTGACGCCGCCGGTGCGGTCTCGCGAAAATCGAGGGCAAAAGATTTTTTGTCTTTGGCGCGGTAGATCACCATAAAACCGCCGCCGCCCAAGCCGGAGGACGCCTGATCGACGACGGATAATGCCAGAGCCGTAGCAATCGCCGCGTCCACCGCATTGCCGCCGCGTTTGAGAATGTCCATGCCCGCCTGACTCGCCAGTTCGCTGTCCGCCACCACTAGACCCGAGCTGGACTGCTGCGACCGCGCGGCGACATCCGTGCCAACGAAACCGACTATGATGAGAAAAGCGCAGAAAAACCTCGAGCGGAGAAAGAAGCGCATATTTGTCGGGTTTAATGCTTTGCCCGCGTGTTTGCAATCAATCGCTGCGATGGTGATAAAATCCGTCTCACCGCGAAGGCACGAAGAATACGAAGGATTGGATTAGGGCGCAGCATATCGCGGCCCCAGAAGCGCTATTTTCCGAACTTGGCGGTCTTGGCGTCTTCGCGTGAGATATTCCGAGGTTCGGATACTCCGTAGCCTCGCTGTCTCTTCGTGGCGCATGAGATTCCCTTGCCAATCGGCAACTGCTATTTCATATTGATTCGCATCGGCACACGTTTTCGCGATTAGACTCAAAAATGCAAACCGTCCTCGGACCCTTTCATCCCGATCTGGAAAACGCGCTTGTCGAAGCAATCTCTCAACATAAAAAGACCGACCTGCTATCGCCGCTGTTGATCCTCGTGCCATCCGATCTCATCCGCCGGCGTTTGAAAATTCTCTTGGCGCGCGAGCGCGGCTTGGCGCTGCTGGGCGTGCAATTGCTGACCTTTCACCAATTGTCGCTGCGCCTCAATGCCGAATCGGGCCGCCTGCCGATTGCGTTGCACGGCGATCTATTCTTCGAAGAAACGTTGCGCCAGATCATCCGCACCGGCCAGCCTGGTGCCGAACCCTTTGCCGGAGTCGAAAATCGTACAGGTGGCTGTGCCGCGTTGTGGCAGACGCTGCGTGACTTGCGCGATGGCATGGTCGATCCGGCGTTGGCGCTGGCGGCGCTCAACGAGGGCCATTTCAGCCAGCGTACCAGCGAGCACACCGCGCAGTTGCTTGCTCTCATGCAGACGCTGCAAAAATTCTGCAATGAACAAGGTATCGAAGACCTCTCCGATCTCGATCGCCGCGCCACCGAGCAGGCGCTGTCGTCACCCTTTCTCCAACAGTTCAAGGAGATTTTTTACTATGGTTTTTACGACCTGACGCAAATCCAACTGGACTTTTTCCGCGCTGTGGCGAACCACTTTCCAACTAGGTTGTTCTTCCCGCTACTCTACACCAAGCCAAGCCATGACGCCTGGAGCTTTGCCTTGCGTTTCCACGAGCGTTACATCCAGGGTCATACAGAGCCGACAGGCGATTCTGAAATAACCAGCGTGCTGTCCGCTGGCGCACGCGTCTTCGACGGTGACAAGAACCGAAGTTACGCAAAAATCGACACGAAGTGGCAATGCAAGATCGTCAACAGTTTCGGCATCCAAGACGAAGTCGCCACCGCGGCCAAAGAAATTCTCCGCTTGGTCGACGACCGTAAGCTGGCATTTCGTGACATCGGCGTGGTCGCGCGCGGTTTGGAATCCTACGGCACAGTCATCCGCGACTGTTTTACCGAACATCGCATACCCGTCGCTGGCCGCCTTGAAGACCCGCTGGTGCTGTTCCCGTTGACCAAAGCGGTCATCATTCTGCTCAATCTGCCGGCCAAAGACTTCCTGCGCAGCCAGGTCATCGACCTGCTGTCGTCGCCTTATTTTCGACTGCAAACCGTTGCCACCGACTTGTCCAGCGCGCGCCCCGATCTCTGGGATTTGGCGACCCGTGAGCTGGCGATTTGCAAAGGTGTCAGCGAGTGGCGCCGGCTGCGC
>DASSGE010000530.1:0-2286 GCA_035693605.1 Binatia bacterium | reverse complement strand
TAGCCTGGCTGTTTGTTCACTTGATGCAACTGGTCGAATTCGAAAATCGCGTCCTTGTTCTGGTTCAGTGGGGTTGGTTTTATTTTCGCCGCAGCCGGGCTGCGCGTTTAATTACCGGAGATAGGTTTCGTTTATAACGCTAGTTCGCGACCGAATGGCCCCGCCGGTACTGTTCCGACGCTGCAACGTCCGTAAGCCAAAAAGCGCAAATTCGGGACGAAACATCGCCTCCGCCTGCGTCCGAATCTCGCTGGCAGACAGTATTCGACTGGTATGTTCCTTGCGCAGTCGAGGTTCCGACGGAGGAATACCAATGATGAAGGCGAATTGGCTGTTATTAATTTTGCTCTTAACTTCGGCAATCCCCGCACAGGCACAAGTAGCGCGCACCAACGACGCCAAGCCGGCTGCGGCTTACGTATCGCCTGAAAATCTTCGCGAGGTTGAGCGGGTGTTGCAAACTGAGGGATTCAATCCCGGAGCAGTTGATGGGGTGATGGATCAGAACATGGTCAATGCTCTGCGCGCTTTTCAGCAGCGTGAGGGCCTGCGCGCCACCGGAGTGTTGAATCCAGCAACGGTAAAACACCTGATCGATAAAGGCGCCACGATTTCGCCCAATTTAGGCGACAGCAAAGCGCGGAGCGCCGCCGGCAGTCATTAACGGCGCGCTGTCGAGCATGCAGATCCGCTTCCGAATGTCGGCGCGACTGTTCGATCGGTGACGGAAAACTTGATTGGGGGTAACACGATGGAAGTTAGCAATCGCGATCCTATAGTTCAGCCAGAAAGAAAGCACGATTCGGACCGGCATCGATTCAGCTTTAACTGGGAGACTACCGAGCGGCTCGCCTCGATGGTCTTGGGTAGCGTGCTCATGCTTTACGGCGCGAAGCGGCGCGGCGTTATTCCGACTCTACTGGGTGGAGTATTCCTCTATCGCGGCGCCGCGGGGCAGGGCGCGTTGGTTGGCTGGCCGGGGTTGAACAATCGCGCAAAACGACCCCATCCGCAAACGAGCGTCGCCCATGGTGAAGGCATTAAAGTCGCGAGTGCGATTACCATCGATCGACCGGCGAGCGAGCTATACAACTATTGGCGCGATTTGACCCACTTGCCGAAATTCATGAAACAACTTGAGTCCGTGCACAGCACTGCCGCTGGACGCTCGCACTGGGAATTAAAATCCGCCGCGGGTGTGAAGCTTTCCTGGGATGCTGAAATTATCAATGACGTGCCCAATGAGTTATTGGCCTGGCGTTCGCTTCCCGGCGGAGACCTCGATCACGCCGGCTCGGTGCGCTTCGAACCCGCCGCAGGCGGCCGCGGCACCACAGTAAAAGTTACTGTTGAGTACCGGCCACCGGTCGGCAAATTGGGTGTAGTCGCGGCGAACCTATTGGGTGTCGCTCCAGAACGGCTAATTAAAACAGATCTGAGCCGGTTGAAACAGTTAATCGAGACAGGGGAGATATCATCGGTAGAAGGCCAGCCGCACGGTCATTAAGACGCGAGATGTTCGTCTCAGGACGGTCTTGAATTTACAACAGCAATGGTAAAGCAAGCTTCCCTAACGCCCGCTGGAATCATATCGACGCTGATTCTGTTTTTAATTATCGGACTCGTGGCGGGAAGGTGGGTTGAGATTCCTATCTCCGGGAGTGGCAGCGCAACGCCACTAACGGTGCTACCGCCGTTGGCTGCTGCAGGACGAGGCGACTTTGTCGCGTTGGCAAAAAAAATTGGCCCGACAGTTGTGCAGATTGCAACCATCCAGACCAGCAAGTCGTCTTCGGCAGATTCCTTTGGCGGCGAGGAAGCTTACGAGTCGTTGGACGATCTCTGGCGGCGGCGTTTCGGTCAGTCGGCGCCCGGCAGGCGTCAAAGGCAGGGGCCTTCGCGTCGGCAAGGTTTGGGCGCAGGTTTTTTGATCGATAAGGATGGCACGATCCTGACCAACAATCATGTCGTCGATAACGCCGACAAACTCATGGTCAAGCTAGACGATCAAACCGCTTTGCCGGGCAAGATTCTCGGCCGCGATCCGAAAACCGACATTGCAGTGATAAAAATCGAGACGAACACTGCTCTGCCGGTCGCTCCACTGGGAGATTCTGATCGTCTCGCAGTTGGCGAATGGGTCGCTGCCGTGGGAAGTCCCTTCGGGCTCGATAACTCCATCACTGCAGGAATTGTTAGTGCCAAAGGACGGGCGATCGGCGTCGGGCCTTATGAGGATTTTATCCAAACCGATGCTTCGATCAATCCAGGTAACTCAGGCGGACC
>DASSGE010000529.1:0-2584 GCA_035693605.1 Binatia bacterium | reverse complement strand
CCTGGCGGTTGGCGAATTCGATGCGGTCCGCAAGGATGCGCAAGATAAAATCGTCGAAGGCATTGGCAAGATCGGGGCGTTCGCGCCGCATCTTCTCGAAACTGTTGCGTGTTAGGGTGTAGAGCGTTGTCGGGCCGTCTGAGGAGACGGTGGCCGCGCGCGACGCTTGGCGGAAGAAGCCCATTTCTCCGATGACTGTCTGTGTTTTGATGCGCCGCATGACCAAGCTGTCGCCATCATCCTGAGCGATGTTAACAGTGAGTTTGCCGGCGGCAACCAGGTCGACGGTGTCGGCGGGCTCACCCTCACGATAAAGAACTTGTGAATCTGCGATCTCTTTGCGTTCAAAGTAGGCCAAAAGGTCGGCGCATGCGATGCTGCTATCGCCAAGCTGGCGTTGCAGCCACCCCTCGAAATCGGCGAGACCGGTATCGGTGTCGAGGCCGGCGCTGCCGAGCAATTGGTCTTCACACCAGCCGAGCGCGGCATTGAGGTCAGCGAAGGACTGATGGCGGTTCTTGGCCCCAAAGAAGCCGCCGCGCTCGAAGGCGGCGCGGTTGGCCGATGACAGTGATGCGTGGACGATGGTCACACCCTGCTGGTCGCAGAATGTGCGCAGCTTGGCTAGGCTCACGAAGGCCGACGAATCGGCGCCGGAAACCATGCCGAAGTCAAGGATGACAAAAGCCACCTGACCCGAAGGTTGTGCCTTGATGTCGTCGCGGATTCTTTCGAAGACGTTTTCGGACGAGCCGAAGAAAATATAGCCTGAGAGCCAATAGATGTAGATCCCGTCGCCGGCCTGGCGCAAATACTGCGATGCCTCCAGGGAGCGGTCGACATTGCTGGCGAAATGAGCCCGCGTCGCGTGCCGGTGCACGACACCTATGCGCGCGTAGCTGATGGCAAACAGACAGCAGGCGCAGATCAGGCCGACGAGTACGCCGACGAGGTAGCCGTGCGCAATGCAGACGAGCATGATCGCAACCGCTAGCAATAGGTCGAACCAGGCGCGCTGAGAAAACGGCCGCCACAGGGTGTCCACGATAAAACCGTAACCAAGTAAAAAGACGAGGCCTGTGACAACCGGGATCGGTATCAAACCAGGCAGGTTAAAACTTGCCAGGCCGACGACTCCGAGTGTCAAAGAACTCACTACCCCACTCAAACGCGTCGCGGCCCCTGCCTGTTCCAACAGTCGGCTCGTGCCGATTTGCATGCCGCTGACAAGGCCGCCGAAGGGCGCAGCAATGAGACTCGCCAAGCCGTGCGCGCGCAACTCGCAATCGAGATCTCCGGACGTTTGGCGCGCGACCTCGATGCTCGAGACCTTGGTGACGAGCGAGATCAACGCGACCAGCCCCACGGCGATCATTTCAGGGATGTGCGCAACCAACATTGGCCAATCGAGGGGTGATGACTGAATAACCGCAAACGGCGACCAATTTGTCAGCGCTCCAGGTGATGGCAAGTACCAGCCGTGCTCAGCGCCGCTGAGTCCGAGTCCTCGCAGGATCAGCGCACCAGTCAGACACATGGTGACGAGCGCGCCCGGCAGAGCAAAAGCCGACTTGCTCCAATGGCGCAGGGCCAGTAGCGTCGCAAGCGTGGCAAACGCCAAACCAAGCTTTAGAGATTGGATAATCGTCCACTCTGTGGCGACGCTGCCGAGACTGAGTATCCGCCCCGTGGTCATTCGAAAGCCTCCGGCGATCAAAAACCAGCCGGTTGCTGCCAGGAAGCCGCCCACGACAAAGTAGGGCACGAAGCGGAAGTAGTGCCCCCAGCGGCGGACTCCAAGAGCGCAGAGCATTAGGCCTGATACTAACGTCGCGGCGGTAAAAATCAGCATCACCCCTTGAACCGCAGCGCGCGGGCTGCCACCGGCCGCGAGCACCCGGGATCCGGCGGTCACGCTCAATAGCACGAGCACGGCACCCGTCGGCGAATCGATGCCGGTCGCCAGCGGCGGCAGCGAAGTCAATAGCGCAATCGATACCCCGCCGATCGCGCTGCCGATCAACATCGCCCAGATCACGGTGGGGATGCCGGCAGCCAGATCGCCCGGGAACATGAGTCCGGCGAACGAGATAATATTGGCGATGAGGACGACACTGGCGAGGAGTCCAGCGATCACATCCCGAAAAATCCCGGAGCCGCTCGCGATCTGCGGCGGCCATGGCCAGTTAAAGCGGCCGGTCTTGACGGCCACAGAAGGGGCGGCATCCGAGCTGAGCGCGCGCAACGAGTCCCCTTCGTTCATAATCGCCTCGCTGCTGCAGGATCGTTGCCGGGATCGGACATAACAATCTTGTCATTCTTTTTGTTGTCGCATCTGACAATTCGCGCTCTGAAATCGTCCCGTTGACGCGATCTGCGCGGTATTATAATCGAGCCAAGCCGGTTAGCGCGACAGCAGAAAAATCTTTTGCAAGCGTCTCACTCTGCTGGTCAGCTATAACCCGCATCCGGAAAATCTTAGTGCTTGCCGGGCTCGATCCACGGCCTATGCAAGCATGACGACGCGATTCCACGCTCTGCGAATCCGATAAAACCCCAGGCAATGCGTTACTTTTTCATCAGC
>DASSGE010000528.1:0-2858 GCA_035693605.1 Binatia bacterium | reverse complement strand
ATAAGATCGGCGGTTGACCTCGAGCTGCACAACGCCAATCTAATCGGCGGCGATATCAATGGCGGATCTGCCGAGCTCGGCCAGTTATTTTTGCGCCCTTCATGGCGCATGTACGGCACACCGACCAAAGGTCTTTACCTTTGCTCTGCATCGACGCCGCCTGGCGGCGGCGTGCACGGCATGTGCGGCTATTTCGCGGCGCGCCTGGCGCTGCGCCAAACCGCCTGAAAGCGCCGGGGGGACAGCGGACACTAAACCGACTCCAGGACAAACGTAATCTTTAGATCGACGCGGTAGGCAACTATCTTATCATCCTTCACCACTACCTGCTGTTCCTTGACCCACGCGTTGCGAATGTTGCGCACGGTATGAGTCGCGGTCTCGACGCCCTGCGCAATCGCGTCTTCAAAGCTCACGCTCGATTCACTGGAAATCTCGATAATTTTGGCAACAGACATTGGGCGCCTCCTTGTGATTTAATTTGTTAACACAAAGGAGCAAGGCCGATGCCAGATAAGCCTGCACCCCGCTTTAGGTAGAGTGCTGTTTTGTCGGCGAAACGTTTACGACTTCGAGTGTGTTATGGACGCGCCAGCCTTCGCTCGGACATTCGAGGGAAGCAGAGCGGCGGCCGCGCGAAAACCTGACGCCAGTGACGGAAGAAAAATATCTGAGCGCGCAAGAAGCGAACATGAATCTTGCAGCGCGGCTGTACTCCTGGCTCGAATGATTATTTAAACGCTTACGCTCTGGTTGACGTGACGATGGCTCATGACGATTATGCTTCACGCCCGTAGGTTGAGTCAGAACTCCGCGCGCCGTCTGAACAGTTTTTCTAACCAACTATTTTCTGCGCGCGCTAATGACGATACCCCAAAGCGTCGTCAGCGCGCCGCAGGCTGCAAGCGCCAGGCCGATGAACGGCAACACTAACGCGATCGCGACGCCAACTAACATCAGGGCAATGCCGCCGGCGAGAGGATTGAGCGGCCGTTGCTGTGTATCGACGATGGGCTTATTGCCCGCGGTCACGAAGCTTGGGCGCAGTCCTTCTTCACGAAGCAGAATATCTGCGGTATGTGCAAGCTCTTCGCGCGTTTCCGGATCGCATTCGCTAATCAGTCGGCCGATTTCACCGGCGAGCCGCTGGATTTCGGCTTCACGCTCCGCTTGCGAAACCAGGGGCGCGCGGGCTGATGCCGATGGAATTTCATTACCGGGCGAGGTCGCTTCCATATTCTTTACAAAGACGAGCAAGGCGTATGCCAATTTGAGGAATTGGTCATGTCCGCAGGGGTTTCGAAATGCATAGAAACGTGGAGCAAGATTTGCACAAACTGAGTGGGCGACGATTTTGGCATTTTTAACAGCTTCATCTTGCAACAGCCCATCAAGGTAGGTGGCCGATGAAATCGAGCAAATCATCCCAGCAATTAAAAACAAATCAGCTTGCCGAATCCGTGCTCATTGAGCTCAGCCCTAAAGCACTGGCAAATTTGGAAAAACTGCAGTTGCATTCCCTGGACAAGCAGGGGCGTCAACCAGCGCCTTCGGAAATTATCGAAAGACTGATCAATGCCGCTGCGGTGAACGGGCCCGATGCGCCTTATCCGAGATGACGATATTTCGTCGTCTCTGCTGGCATAAATCGCGATGAGGCATCAACTCGATCGGCCATCGGGGCAAGCAGCGCGCAGTGCAGGTGCGAAACGATCTGCTCCTCTGCCTCGGGTGTTGATCGTCGGTGGCGGCTTTGGCGGACTTTGCGCCGCGCAATCAATGAGAAATTTGCCCGTACAAGTCACGTTGATCGACCGGCGCAATTTTCATCTGTTTCAACCGTTGCTCTATCAAGTAGCAACCGGCTGGCTTTCACCCGCCAACATTGCGTCGACCCTGCGGGCGGTTTTGCGTTATCAGGACAACGCGCGAGTTCTCCTGGCTGAGGTGACAGGTATTGACACCGAACGACGGACAGTGCTCTTTGCCGGCGGTGAGATCGGCTACGACACGTTGATCGTTGCCAGTGGCTCGAGCCATCATTATTTCGGCCATGACGAGTGGGAGGCGCTCGCGCCCGGTCTTAAAACCATTGAGGACGCCACGGAAATGCGCCGACGAATTTTTTCCGCGTTTGAATCCGCCGAGCGCGAGACCGATCCGGCAAAAATTCGCGCCTGGCTCACCTTTATAATCGTCGGCGGCGGCCCGACTGGAGTGGAACTCGCCGGCGCGTTGGCCGATCTCGCCAATCAAACATTAACTCATGATTTCCGCAGCATCGATCCCGCCGACGCGCAAATTCTTCTGCTCGAAGCGTCCGAGCGCATTTTGTCGACTTACCCCGAGGAGCTTTCGACCCAAGCACAACACTTCTTAAAGAAAGTAGGCGTTTCGGTGCAGGTTGCCACCGCGGTCACCCAACTGCGGCCAGGAGAGGTTACCATCGAGCGCGACAATAAGCGTGAAGTGATTGCGTCGCACACCGTACTATGGGCCGCCGGCGTCCGTGCGTCTCAACTCGGTAAGGCGCTGGCAGACTCCGCCAGCGTTTCACTTGATCGCATTGGGCGAGTGATTGTGCAAAACGATTTTACCCTTGCCAATCACCCGGAGATATTCGTTATCGGTGATCTCGCCAGTTATACCCCGCCCGGGGGCAAGCCATTGCCAGGCATTGCGCCGGTGGCGCAGCAGGCGGGAGGTTATGTCGCCAAAGTCATTGGCGCGCGTCTTCAAGGCAAAACACTTGCGCCGTTCCGTTATCGCGACCGTGGCAGTATGGCGATCGTCGGACGTGCGACCGCGATCGCCGATCTGCGCGGACTCCGTCTGGCCGGCTTCACCGCTTGGCTTGC
>DASSGE010000527.1:0-5874 GCA_035693605.1 Binatia bacterium | reverse complement strand
CATAGCGATGTCAGGTAACAGGCCGTCGCCGTGACGTTGAGTAAGCCGTGGGCGAGCCCGATGCGGCGAGATTCGCCGCCGCCTATCTTGGACCAATCTGCCAGTCCGGTGATCGCTGTTGCCGTCGCGGCAAACAGACCGACCGTAATCGCCGAATCCGCTGCGCGCTGCGCCGCTCTGTTTCCATTCGCGATCTCAAGGACATCGAACACCGCGGCGGCCGTCCAGGAACCGAGCGGCACGTCCGTGAGCACCACGTGCAGCGGATGGCCCAACCACGTGCCGTGTAAAACCTTAGCCCCCTTGGCACCGATAGAATTGTCGAGCACTGCCGCAATCGCGGCCTGCAAACGCTCTGCAACCGGTTCTAACCAGTTCTGCTGCCTGATCACTTCTACGGGCAAGCTCGTTTCCATAAATAATACCCCCTGCCGATCATGATATTGCTCTTGAAGCCTCGATCAAGGGGTGCTGTTTACAAGCTCAGTGAAAGCGCGCGATGCTGGGCTTTGATCCCTAGCTCGCTTCTTTGAACTTGTCGATTGGAACTTGTAACGACCTCGCGCCCTGCACTAGACTCGGATCATCGGTTTGGCTTTATCCGTCGCGTTCCCCGCTGGGTTTTCCGTATTATGATCACCGCTCATGCCGACGTGGTTGGCAGCCTGCTCAGACCGCCGGAACTGATCGAGGGACAAATCCGCTTGGCGGCCGGTGAGATCGATGCATCACGCTTCAAGGAAATTGAGGATCGCGCCGTCCGTGACGCAATCGCGATGCAAGAGGCGGCAGGACTCGAAATCGTCACTGACGGCGAGATGCGCCGGCAGTCGTTTCAGAGCCAAATGACCGTTGCAGTCGAGGGCTTCGGTGACTTCGGGATCGACGCTTTTCTTTGGGGTGAGTGGCACAATGCCCAAGGAACCGTCCGCAAAGCGCGCCCGCACAATCTCGGGGCAACCGGCAAACTCGTCCGGAAGCGTTATTTATCCGCCGATGAGTTTACCTATCTGAAGAACCAAACCAGCCGCGTTGCCAAAATTACCCTGCCGAGCCCAAGCCTTTGGGCGAACTTCTGGTCTCGCGAATACTCCCTTGCTGCGTACCCGACGCTCGATAGTTTTCTCGCGGACATCGTTCAGCTCTTGCGCGAAGAAGTTCAAGAGCTGGTGCGCTTGGGGGCGCCTTACATCCAAATCGATGCGCCGCACTACGGGCTGATGCTCGACGCCAAGACCCGGCGTTTCTACGAACAGCAAGGCTGGACTCTGGACCAATGGTTGACGCGCGGCATCGAGCTGGACAATGCGATCATCGCTGGATTTCCAGATGTCACTTTCGCGCTCCATCTCTGACGCGGCAATCAGGGCGGCCGGTGGCTCGCCGAGGGAGGTTACGAAGCTATCAGTCGTGGGCTGTTCCAACGGCTGAAAGTACAGCGACTCTTGCTCGAGTACGACGATGATCGCGCGGGCACGTTCGCGGCGCTCAAGGACATCCCCGAAGACAAATTCGTCGTGCTCGGCTTGATCACCACTAAAACCGGCGCGCTCGAGCGCATCGACGACCTACGCCGACGCATCGAGACCGCGAGCCAATACTTTCCGCGTGCGCAGCTCGGCGTCAGCACGCAGTGCGGTTTCGCTTCATCTGTTCTCGGCAACCCGATCTCGCCTGAAGAAGAGAAGAAAAAGCTCGAACTCGTCGTCAGGACCGCGCGGGAGGTTTGGGGGTAAGCGACCGCCTTCATCTCGCAGCGTCAGTCATCGCGCAGGGTCAAGTCTTTACCTTGGCAGCCTTTTGGTGAAGCTCCGTTCCCGCACGAGCGCGAGGAAGGCGAGCAGATCGTTAAATTTTCGTGCACCATTTATGAATAGATCTCATAGATCCATGCGCAATCTACCCTCTAATCACATGGCGCCGCAACTGCTATGTTGTTCGCATAGGCGGCAAATGAAGAGCGACTCATCAACGGAGCTCAACGGATGGATACCGGCTTTCGCCGGTATGACGAAACAAGGGGAATTCAGAAATGGACGTTAGAAAAAACGGCTCACAGCCTTCCAACAAAGGACCGGCCGAGTATTTCACCGGCAATGTACGCATCGATCCCCTGTTCGAGGCACCCGGTCCGGCGCGCGCGCGTGGCGCGAGTGTCACGTTCGAGCCCGGTGCCCGGTCGGCATGGCATACCCACCCGCTCGGCCAGACCCTGATCGTCATGTCGGGGTGCGGTTGGGTGCAAAGCGACGGCGGTCCGAAAATAGAAATACGACCGGGCGACGTGGTCTGGTGCCCGCAGAACGAGAAGCATTGGCATGGCGCCACGGCGACCACGGCCATGACCCATATCGCGATTCAGGAACCACTCAACGGCAAAGTCGTCGAGTGGATGGAAAAGGTCAGCGACGAACAATACCGGGCCCCCACAGGAAACTAATCGGAGGATCGAACTATGTACAACGCGAAAGCTTATTCCGCTGCCAGCGCGACATCGCCGCTGGCGTTTACCACGATCCCACGGCGCGATCCGAGCGAACACGACGTGCAGATCGAAATCCTTTACTGCGGCATTTGCCACTCCGACATCCACCAGGTGCGTAACGAGTGGAGCAGCGTCATGCCCACGACCTACCCGATCGTTCCCGGTCACGAGATCGTCGGACGTGTCACCAAGGTCGGCTCGGCCGTTACCAAGTACAAGCCCGGCGATCGCGCCGCGGTCGGTTGTCTGGTCGACTCTGACGGTACTTGCGCTCAATGCAAAGCCGGCCTCGAGCAGTTCTGCCCAAACCAGACCCTCACCTTCAACGGTCCGGACAAGCACCTCGGCGGCGTCACCTACGGAGGCTATTCCGAAAGCGTCGTCGTCGATGAGCACTTCACTCTGCGCGTCCCTCCAAATCTTAGTCTCGCCGGGGCCGCGCCGCTGCTCTGCGCCGGGATCACGACCTACTCGCCGATGCGCCACTGGGGCGTCACCAACGGCACGAAGGTCGGCGTGGTCGGTCTCGGCGGACTGGGCCACATGGGCGTGAAGCTTGCTCATGCGCTCGGAGCCCATATCGTCGTCTTCACCACGTCGCCCAACAAGAAGGAGGACGCGCTCCGCCTCGGCGCCGACGAAGTCGTCGTGTCCCGCAATACCGACGAGATGCAGAAGCACACCGGGAGCTTCGACTTCATCCTCGACGCGGTCTCCGCCCATCACGACATCAACGCCTATCTCAACCTGCTCCGCCGCGACGGCAATATCACGCTGGTCGGCGCACCCGAGACGCCTCTAGGCGTCTCCTCGTTCGCCCTGATCATGGGGCGCCGTAATCTGTCAGGCTCGAACATCGGCGGCATCGCCGAGACCCAGGAGATGCTCGACTTCTGCGGGGCACATAACATCACCGCCGATGTCGAAGTCATCCCCATCCAGAAGGTCAACGAAGCCTACGAGAGACTAATCAAGTCCGATGTGAAGTACCGCTTCTCGATCGACATGTCGTCTCTCAAGGATCAATGATCGATGTAGTCCCTTCAAGAAGGAGGCGAGGGCTCGCCAGAGCTCTTCGTTGGTGAACAGGCCGTAGACCTCCGCGCGGTGCCGAAGATGGTGACGCCGCACTCGACGCTGACTCTGGAGATCGCCGCTCTATTCATCGACAATAGGGTCGAAGGGCACGCAACGGTGAAAATGGACGAAGTGCGCCAGCTCGACGCCACTTACTTCGCAATCTGCCCGGCGGTGGGGGCAAACCAACCCACGCGTCAAGACCTCCACCCCGTCGTTCGCACTCCCAACGGCAAGGACTTGCTGCGCCAGCATTATCTGCAGCGCCATTGCCGCTGATATTACTCCCCGCCATCTACGACCTCCGCCTGAGTCATGCTGACACCGCCGTCGTTCACGTTGCTGAACTCACGCCTCGCGCATTGGGACTCCACGCCTATCTCTGTTGACTCCCCTCACGAACTCGTCCTATGTAATGATGTGACGCGCGGCGTTTGTCGGTCCTGCCCACATCTCACCGCGCCAGCCGATCACAATCCAACGAAGGAGTTCGATCATGAGAGATGGATTCAAGGTCATCGACGCCGATCGCCATGTGCTCGAGCCGTCGGATCTATTCGCCAAATATTTGCCCGAGAAGTTCCGCAGCCGGGTGGAAATCAAAGGGCCCAATCAGTCGTACCGCCGCGTCGACGGTGAGTTGATTTCCGATGCCGATCGCTTGCGCGACGTGACCAAACAGGAAGACTTCGGCTTTACCTTCGCCGCTTCGAAAAAGTGGCGCGAGACCTTTGCCGACGCCCTCGCTGCGAAATTCGACACCGCTTCCAACGTCCGCGACATGGACAAGGAAGGCGTCGATATCGGCGTGCTCTTCCCCACCGTCGGCCTCTACATTATGTGGCGCGACAATTTGGATCCCGAACTCTCTGCCGCAATTTGCCGCGCCTACAACACCTGGATGTCGGACTATTGCGGCGCCAGCAACAAGCGGCTCTACGGCGTCGCTTTGCTGCCATTACAGGACCCGGTCCGGGCGGTGGAGGAGTTGAAACACGCAAAGAAGCTCGGTCTGGTCGGCATCTTCTGGCGGCCCAATAAAATCTGCGGCCGGACCATGGCGAGCGCGGATTATAATCCGATCTACGAGACCGCCGCCGACCTCGGCATGACCGTCTGCGTGCACGAAGGCGCGCGCACCGTCCTGCCGCAAGCCGGCTCGGACCGCTACAGCGAATTCGGCCGCCATATCGCCTGCCATCCGTTGGAACAGATGCTCGCTTGTTTGAATTTGTGCGCCGACGGCGTGTTGGAAAAGTTCCCAAAACTCAAGGTTGCCCATTTGGAGTCGGGCTGCGGCTGGGTGCCCTTCTGGCTGGAGCGCATGGACGAGCACTGGGAGCATGAAGGCCACGGCCAGGCCAAAACGACCAAAGAAAAACCGAGCTTTTATTTCAAACGCCAATGCTGGGCCAGCGCCGAAGCCGGCGAAGAGTTGGCGCCGGTTTTCGTCGAACATGTCGGCGAAGATTATTTGCTGGTCGCCACCGACTATCCACACAGCGATTGCATCGGCAAGTTCCCCGATCGCACCGTCGGCGATCTCACCAGGAACGATCATCTCTCACAGGAAGCGCGCCGGAAAATTTTATGGGACAATCCTAAGCGCTTTTACGGACTGGAGGTTTAATTCACATGGGGAAGTTTCACGTAGTTTATTTTGGCAGCAACGATGTGCCGGTCGATCTGTTAAAGCCAATCCTGGCGGAGATCGACGCGGACATGACAATCCGCCGGCCGGTCACTGAAGCCGACGTCGTCGAAATGGCCAAAGACGCCGACGGCATCATCATGCACGGCTCGGTGCCGCTGTCGCGCGACACCATCAGTAAGATGAAACGGGTCAAGGTCGTCGCCCGCACCGGCGTCGGCGTCGACCGCATGGATCTCGCCGCCGCCAGAGAATATGGCCTGATCATCTGCAACGCCGCCGGCTGCAATTCTATTGAAGTGTCGGAACAAGCGATTGGCCTGATGATCGCGATCTCGCGCAAGCTTGTGCGCATGAACCAATACGTCCACGACGGAAAATGGAAGCGCCACACCGCCGAGCTGCACGCCTACCGCGGCCGGGTGTATCGCATCCAAGGCTGCACCATGGGCATCGTCGGCTTGGGCCATGTCGGCAAACAAGTCGCGCCGCGCGCCCAGGGCATGAGATTGAACGTGCAGACCTACGATCCCTATCTCGATCCCAAGATCGCCGAGCAGATGAAGGTGAAAATGGTCTCCTTCGATGACTTGGTGAAAACTTCCGACTTCATCAGCGTCCATGCGCCGCTGACCAAACAGACCCGGCACATGTTCGGCAT
>DASSGE010000526.1:0-4281 GCA_035693605.1 Binatia bacterium | reverse complement strand
CGGCGATCCACGAGGCGACATTCAAAATACATGGCATCACGGAGTCCAAGCTGGATGATTTAATGAAGCCTTTAAACTTGTCTGATAACGCGAAGCTGGCTTTCCGCGCCCATTTTCCTGACCTCACGTTGCGACTGACGGTGAGCGGCGGAGCGGCGCAGTTGGAAAAATTCACTACCCTGCGCGGCCAAATAAAAACTATTCTCGACGACTACATTTATGCCGATAGTGAACTAACCCTGGAAAGTGTGGTCGGGCAGTTGCTGCTGCACAAACAGCAAACCCTCGCCCTCGCTGAGTCCTGCACAGGAGGTTTGATTAGTCACAGGATCACCCAGGTCGCCGGCAGCTCGGCCTATTTTCTCGGCGCCGCGATAACCTATTCCAATGCCGAGAAAATCCGTTCTCTTGGAGTCCGTCCAGAAACCTTGGCTCGCGCCGGTGCGGTTAGCCCAGATACCGCTTTAGAGATGTCGCACGGGATCCGGCAACGCACCGGTGCGGATATCGGGTTGAGCGTCACAGGGGTAGCCGGCCCTTCCGGCGGTAGCCGAGAGAAGCCCGTTGGTACCGTCTGGGTGAGCATCTGCCAGGACCAATTCCACCAAGCCAAACTCCTCGACCTAGTGATTCTGAGCGACCGCGCACGAATTATTCAAGCTACCGCGCAAGCGGCATTGAACTGGCTGCGTCAACGGCTTTCAAACAATTGACGGCCGTGATCCGCGCCTTCATCGCCGTCGAAATCTCGGCCGCCACGATTGAGCGCATCGCCGCCGCTATGGACGACTTAAAACCTAAGTTGCCAGGCGTCCGCTGGGTGGCACCGGCAAATTTTCACCTCACGGTTAAATTTCTCGGCGACATTGAAACGCACCAGGTTGCTGCCGTCGGTAACGCCTTGGAACCCGTCATAACCCCCTTTCCGCGCTGCACCATAAATGCTAAAGGTCTAGGGGTATTCCCCGGGCTGAGAAAACCGAAAGTTTTGTGGGTCGGCTTCATGGGAGAGGAGCTGACGCAGTTGGCGAAGCGAATAGACGCAGCGTTGTTACCTCTGGGGTTTCCTGCTGAACCAAGAGCTTTTACCGCGCATTTGACCATTGGCCGCTGGCGCCAACACGAGCATCGGGTGGGTGATCTCAAACAGGAATTAGCGCGTTGGCGCGACCATGACTTTGGCGCAACGCTTGTCGACCGGGTGACCTTGTTTCAAAGCGTTCTCAAACCCACAGGCGCCGTTTATTCAATGCTAAATGTCATCGAGTTTAACGACCAGGTAACCGATTAGGAGGCAATTAATGGATGTAAATCGTGAAAAGGCAATCGACCTCGCGGTAAGTCAGATCGAGAAACAGTTCGGCAAGGGCGCGATCATGAAGCTCGGCGAGGGCGGCATTGTCAAAGACGTGCAGACCATTTCGACCGGTTCCCTGGGGCTCGATATTGCTCTCGGGATCGGCGGCGTGCCATGCGGCCGGGTAATTGAGATCTACGGCCCTGAATCCTCCGGCAAAACCACCCTGGCGTTACAAATCGTTGCCGAAGCACAGAAGAGCGGAGGTATGGGCGCTTATATCGACGCCGAGCATGCGCTGGATTTGGGCTATGCTCAGAAACTCGGCGTCAAGACCGATGACTTGCTGGTATCGCAACCCGACCATGGCGAGCAGGCATTGGAGATCGCCGAGACTTTGGTGCGCAGCGGCGCCATCGACGTCTTGGTCATCGACTCGGTCGCAGCGCTTGTGCCCAAAGCCGAGATCGAAGGGGAGATGGGCGATTCGCACATGGGGTTGCAGGCACGTCTCATGTCGCAAGCTTTGCGGAAACTCACCGGTACCATCGCGCGCTCGCATACCGTGGTCATCTTCATCAACCAGATCCGCATGAAGATCGGCGTCATGTTCGGCAATCCGGAAACCACCACCGGCGGCAATGCACTCAAGTTCTACGCCTCGGTGCGCATGGATATCCGGCGCATCGGCGCGCTCAAGGACGGCGACAATATCATCGGCGGCCGCACGCGCGTCAAAGTCGTTAAGAACAAAATGGCGCCGCCGTTTAAAGAAGCTGAATTCGATATTCTTTACGGCACCGGGATTTCGCGCGAAGGCGAGATCGTCGATATCGGCAGTGAGATGGGTGTTATTGAGAAGAGCGGCGCCTGGTATTCTCATGCCGGGGAGCGCATCGGCCAAGGCCGGGAACAAGCCAAGCAGTTTCTCAAGGATCATCCCGAGACAGCGCAAAACATTATGGCCAAGATCATGGATAAATACGGTTTGAAGCCGCACGAGGCGGAGGCTTTGGCTGAACCCGCGGCGGCGGATAAAAAGAGCAAAACCAAGTAACTCGAAGATTTTGGCAAGACACTGAAAAGATCGAAAGCCAGTGCCGCGACCGACGACTCTTTCGAACAGGCCCTGCAATTAGCTTTGCGCTACTTGAGCTATCGGCCGCGCAGCGAGTTGGAAGTCGCAAATTACCTGCGCCAGAAAGGCTGCGAACCGCAAACCAGCGCCGCCGTGACCGCCAAGCTCCGATCGTTGAACTATCTAGACGATCTATCCTTCGCCCAGACCTGGGCGCGCTCCCGGCTCGAGAGCCGCGGCTATGGCCCTAGACGGGTCGAGCAAGAGTTACGCCTCAAAGGTGTTGACCCCACTGTGATTCGCGCAACCATGCAGCAGAGTTTGCAACACACAAGTGAGCAACAAAGTGCGAGAAGAATATTAACGAAACGATTCCCCGGCACAAGCCTGCAGGACCCCAAGGCGCAGCGGCGGGCGGTAGCTCTGCTACAGCGGCGCGGCTTCAGCAGCAAAGTGATTTTCGAACTGCTAAAATATCGCATCGATGAAGACTAAAAGGTTATGATTACCGGTAACGACATCCGCAAATCTTTTTTGGATTACTTCGCCAAACAGGGTCACACGGCGGTGCGCAGCTCGTCGTTAGTACCCGACAAGGATCCAACGTTGCTGTTCACCAACGCGGGCATGGTGCAGTTCAAGAACGTCTTCTTGGGCCAGCAGCGCTTGCCCTACGTGCGCGCCGCCAGCGCGCAAAAATGCTTGCGCATCAGCGGCAAACATAACGACCTGGAGGTTGTCGGCCGCGATACCTATCATCACACGCTGTTCGAGATGCTTGGCAACTGGTCGTTCGGCGATTATTACAAACCCGAAGCTATCGAGTGGGCCTGGGAGCTTTTGACCAAAGAATGGGGTCTGCCAAAAGACAAGCTTTATGCCACGGTCTACCTCAATGATGACGACGCCGAGAAGCTCTGGTTCAAGATCAGCGGCCTGCCGCGCGAACGCGTGAGCCGCTTCGGCGACAAAGAAAATTTTTGGGAGATGGGCGAGACCGGCCCGTGCGGTCCCTGTAGCGAAATCCATCTGGATCGCGGCCCGGCGGCTTGCGACATGCCGGGAGTTGCCGGCCACGAATGCAAAGTCAACGGCGATTGCGCTCGCTACATCGAACTATGGAATTTGGTTTTCATCCAATTCAACCGCGCCGAAGATCGCAGCCTATCGGAATTGCCGGCCAAGCATGTCGACACCGGCATGGGCATGGAACGCATCACCGCGGTGCTGCAAAACGTCTTATCGAACTACGACATTGACATCATGCGCGAGCTCACCGCCACGACAGAGAGGCTCACCGGCAAAAAGTACGGCGTCGACCCGATTGCGGATATTTCTTATCGAGTTATCGACGATCACTCGCGTGCCGTTAGCTGCTTGATCGCCGACGGCGTCACACCGAGCAACGAAGGACGCGGCTATGTGCTGCGCCGCCTGTTACGTCGTGCCGCGCGCCACGGCCGCTTAATTGGATTGAAGGAACCGTTTCTCCATGAGGTCGCCAAGACGGTCGTGACGGTCATGGGCGACGCCTATCCCGAATTGAAGCAAGAAGAACAGCGCATTCGCGAAGTCATTCGTGTCGAGGAGGAACGCTTCGGCGAGACTCTTGACCGCGGCTTGATTCTTCTCGAAGAGGCCACCGCGAAATTAAAAACGGAAAACAAACGCACGCTGTCCGGCGAGGTCGCCTTCCGCTTATACGACACCTACGGATTTCCCCTCGATCTCACCGAGGATATTTTGCGCGCCGACAACTTTGATGTCGATCAGCAAAGCTTCTCCGAGCTCATGGAAGCGCAACGCAGCCGCGGCCGCGACGCGCGTGAAACCGTCAGCATGGAATCGAAGATTCAACTCGATGGCCAGGTCTGTTTCATTGGCTATGATCGTCTCGAGGGCGAGT
>DASSGE010000525.1:0-2215 GCA_035693605.1 Binatia bacterium | reverse complement strand
TGATTCCGGCGTCGGCGAGCATCGATCCGACCAAAGAATTCATCGTCGCCTCGTCGACCATGCCGTTGCGCGTGTAGTTGTTGATCGACATCTGGTAGATGTCGGCGGCCATCTCTTTGTCGATCTTCAGCCAGTTCATCATCGCCTGCTGCGTCCCCTCCGGATTGTCGCGCAGATAGCGGTGCGCTTGCAGCAGCGCGCGAATTACCCGACGCACCTGATCCCCATTTTCGCGCAGATGGGCCGTGTTGACGCCCAGCCCGCCGGCGATCAAGCCATGGTATTCGGCGGCGTTGATCAGAAACTTCAGTCCGACCTTTTTCGCCCTGAACGCCTCGCCATAGTCCATCATCGAGCAGTCGATGGCGCCGGACAGCATCGCGCCGATGCGCGTGCCGGTGTCGACGATGCGATAAATCACATCCCGGTCGGGGTCGAGGCCATTCTGGCGCAGAATGAATTTCGCGGAAATCTGCTGCGAACCGAGCAAGCCCGGCACGCCCATCGATTTGCCCTTGAGCTCGCTCACCGACTTGATCTCCGGCCGCACCACCAGGCCCCAAAACGGCTTGGTGGTGCCGAGATAGACGATGCGCACCGGCAAGCCGCGCGCCGCCGAGACGAATGACGACCCCGCGCGCAGAGAGTAAGAAATGCCGCCGCTGGCCAGCGCCGCGCGGTCGACCTCGGTGCGCGTGAGCAGCAGCTTCACGTCGAGATTCTGTTCGCGGAAAAAACCGCGCTGGCGCGCCACTTCAGCGGGAAGAAAAGTAATGCTCGGCCCCGCGTACGAGATCAGCGTCTCCTCCAGAGCATGCGCCGGCCGCGCGGTCACCAACAAAGCTGTGAGTATGAGAACGGCGCGTAAAATTCTAAGCATACGCTCCCTCCGTCGCGTCTAAGCTTCTTCGCGATACAGCCCCAGCGCTCTCAGCGCCGGCGCGTCGCTCATGGAGAAGAGAATCGCTTCGTCGGCTGCGTCGTTGATATGTCGGTGCTCATGCCAGAGCGGCACGACGAAGGTGTCACCTTTTTGCCAATTGAATCGCCGCTCGCCGATCTGCGTTGCACCCTGGCCGCGAAACACGTGATACATGACCGTGCTCGTGTGACGGTGGGTTTGCGTCTCCTCCTTGCCTGGAAGCAGCTGCACCGCGCACTGGATCGTGGTCATCGTCGGCCCGCCGTTCACCGGATTGCGGTATTCGAGCAGATAGCCGTCGTGAGAATCACGATTCGCCGGTGTTGTCGCCAGAGCGCGCAGCGCCGGTTCGGTGTCGCGCCATTTGTAATGAAAAAAATCGTTTAGCGGCAACCCGTGGCGCATCGAGCTGCCAAGCCCGCTCATCACTGCTTCGCTGCTCTTTTCGATCGGCTGGCGCCGCTCAGTGAATCGCTCCTGCATTACCTGATGCAGCGCGGTGACCAGAGGAAAATCCAAACCATCGAGCCAGACGATCGGCGCGCTGCCGTCGTTGGAATGGTCGTGCCAGGTCATATTCGGCGTCAGAATCAGATCGCCGGGTTCCATGACGCATTGCTGGCCGTTCACCGTCGTGTAGGCGCCGCTGCCCTGAATAACGAACCGCAGCGCCGCCGGTGTGTGCCGGTGCGCCCGGGCGTTTTCGCCGGGCTTGACGAACTGGAACGAGACCTGGATCGTGTGGGTGGCAAAAGCGTGTTTTCGATCGAGTCCCGGATTGACCAGCCGCACCACGCGCCGCTCGCTGTTCTCCAGGCTGATCACCTCGCCGGCGCGCACCAAGCTGTCGTAAATATCCTGCCACTTCCACAAACACGGCTGCACCGAGGTCACCGGATAATCCGGCAACCCCTCCATGCCGAGCCGCCAATAGCCGGAAAGATTTTTCCCCGCCATGTCCTGGTCGAGTTGTTCGATACTGTCTTTGCGCGCAGGTTGGTTCATCGTTAGTCCCCTCAAATATTGTCCCGAGCACGAATGTGCCCTGGGGCATATGAAATAGGCCGCTACGCCGAAACTTTTTTGCGCCTTCGCGTTTTTTGCGGTTTAGCTTCCCCTCCCGAATTCTCGCCCATCAACGATTGGAATCGCTTGAACTTTTGGAACGTTTGGAACTGCCGTGCTTGTCTACGTTCGCGGTGGGATCGGCTCGTTGTAGATCATATCGATCCACATAGGCTGGTAAGCTGCGACGAAGCCGTTCTTGTATTCGTGGCCGCAGTAATGGGCCGG
>DASSGE010000524.1:0-3572 GCA_035693605.1 Binatia bacterium | reverse complement strand
TACCTAGGATGGCGTAGAATTTTCACGCTCGCTATCAAGAACGTACTCGGAATCGTTGCTGCCGCCATAGCCGCGGGCTCGGTATCATGTTCGGCCCTATACAGTCTCGACCAGCTGCAGGGGGCGTGGTGGTCCAACTTCAATAATCCCACGGCCGACTTCGCAATCAAGGGCAATTTGGTTTGGCTCGACACCGACTCCCAGTATCATCCATGCAGAATCGAGGGTGACCGTCTGGTTTTCGACCTACCTGGAGGTCAGGGCGCTGTAATTCAGAAGATCGTGGGCGTTGGAAATGACACATTGCTGCTCGAGGATGTGGTGACGAATACACGAATACTTTATAGACGAGTCAAGTCGTAGCCGTAGCAAACGCAATTTAGATTCTAAAGCTCGCTACGTTCATAGGAGGATATTCCAATGGCAAAGACCACACTAAATCCCGATGGACTGCCGGTGCCGCGTGGGAGTTATTCGTTGGTCAACATTGCGCATCCGGGGCGGATGGTATTCATCGCCGGCCAGACCGCTTCAGATCATGAGGGAAAGGTCGTGGGTGCCGGCGATGCCCGGGCGCAGACGCGTTTCATCTTGGGGAAAATTCAACGCGCCGTCGAAGCCGCCGGCGGTACGATCAACGATGTCGTCGCGCTCAACGTCTTCACCACCGATGTGCGTAATCACCGCGACATCAACGAAACCCGGCGTGAGTTCATGGGATCGAACTTCCCAACCAGCACGATGGTGCAGGTGGTCGCGCTGGCACGACCAGAGCTGCTGCTGGAGATCAACGCGATCGCGGTTATTTCTTGAAGAAATCGAGATAATGGTGTGTAGCGTACGTTGATGCGAGTGAGACCGGTCACAGCGTTCCGCAAGATTTTCCAGGGAAAGCCAGCGAAAACAGTCGCGCATCGAATATGCCGGATACGTATTCGACACCCCAAATCATGGACCCATTGCCATTACCGCGCGCCGAATAACGAACTGCGCTCCGTCCCCAGTCCGCTGACCACCAAAAAGCACAATGCACGCTTGATGCAAAATCGCCGAGGGGTTAATCTTTTCCCGTGACAGCGACTGTTTTTAGTGGCGTGCGATACCGCAGGCGAAGGTCGTTCAGGGGCTTTACCAAACTCTTGCGGAAACGAGGCATCGTCTGGTGGTGTGTTCTTGGTCTGGCCGCGTTCTTCACACTTAACCTGGTCTATCAGGTAATACGCAAGCCCGGTGAGCTCTTCGCCCCGGTCAGCGGCTCCTTCGCAAAAAATCCCGCGGCCACGTGGCAAAGTTACGGCGCGCTGTTTGAAAAGTATTCGACCAACATAATGTCGCCGGAATTGCTCGCTGCGCTGGCGCAAGTCGAGAGCGACGGTAATCCCGTGGCGCGCACCTACTGGCGCTGGCAATGGTCTTGGAACCCCCTGGAGATCTATCGTCCGGCTTCCAGCGCACTCGGCATGTTTCAGCTCACCGACGGCACTTTTGCCGAGGCGCGCAAGTATTGCATTCGCGATCATCAAGTGGCGAGCGAAGAGCCGCGGCCAAATTCGAGTTCCTGCTGGTTCAACAGTTTCTATACCCGAACGCTGCCGAGCCATGCCGTCGAATTGACCGCCGCCTATCTGCATCAGCGAGTGGTGGATACCCTGGCGGCCCGTCGCGCAATCAAAGCCAGCCCTGTCCAAAAACAACAGCTCGCCGCCGTGATTCATCTCTGCGGATCGAAAAGAGGCGAGACATTCGCCGCCCGGGGCTTCCGCGCGGCGCCCGGCGAGCTTTGCGGCACACACAGCCTGCAGCGCTATCTCACTCAAATCGATCTTATGAAAAAGCGCTTTGTGCGCTTGGCTGATCGTAAGGCGGGGTAAAACCTGCAAAATTGCCTCCCCGGCTGCGCCGGAGCGCACTCGCGAAAACTCACCCACTATCATTTTATTTTTTACCCGGTACACTGAAAAGCACAGTGGCGACCGGAAGCGGTTGTTTTTTGCTCCAGCGCCTTTGTATTTTTGTTTGAAGGAGCATTAGCAACCAATGCTTTCCCCACGCCTGATTGTTTTCGTTGTTGCGCTTTCAACTGCCACGGCGACGCTCGCCGGCCTCACACCGCAGCTATCCCCACCACAGCATATCACCGCCACTGAACTTATACCGCTCACCAGCTCGCGGAAGGAATTCAAGATCATTGACGGCAAAGACGAAGGCAGATTGGTGCCGATGACCTTTCAAGCTGATCCCAAGGATGGAAAGTCTTGGCAGCTGAGCTTCGGCGACTACGGGCGCATCTCGCTGCGCAGCAGCTCGGGCGAGCTGTTTTTGGAACGGCTCGATCTGTTCAAAAGCAGGAGCTACGTCATCTATGAACCGGCGCTACGGGTGCTGCCGGCAGAAATCGAATCCGCAAGCGCTGTAGTGCGCCAAACCGGATACAAAATGTACAACGTCGAGACCGGCAAGCTTAAGCGCGCTGGCCGCGTAAGCCATCTCGTAAAACGCGTTTCCAGGTCACAGTTCAGCACCCCGGCTGGCGTGATCGACGGCTACCATATCGAGATGGAGCACAAAATGGAGATGGAATATCGAAGCCAACTGCTGCTCGCGGTTAGCCTGGGCTGCCGATTAGATGACGGATTGGTGTACGGTTCGGCCCATTACCGGCTCAGCAAACTGGGCGGCCTCTTGACTGAAACAAAAATCAGCTCAGCCGCACTCTCTCGGAGCTCGATCGCGTCTAATTTTTGATTCGGTAGCAGTAAGTGCGCGCGTTGGATGAATCGGTGCTGAATTAGACCTCTCCCCGCCTGTTTTAACTTCGTTCCACCACACCTTCGCGACCAACATTGTCCAGTTGTCGGTATTGCTAATTAGACATTAAATCTGCGCCAGGCGCACCTGGGGTAACGCTATTGCTAGATTGGCCGCGGTTAAGTGTCCGCGTTTACGGCGCTCAAGCGCCCCGTCTCTACGCGCTGTTTACTCGCCAATCCGGCGAGTAAGGCTGGTCCTTCTGACGCTCTTGTTCTGAAGTGCAATCCAGAGTATTTTCACGTTTTCTAAGTTTATGTTTGCTTCGAAGTTCCGCGTCGTGGCCGCCGCTGCGTGCGCCATTACTGGCGTATTGCTCGCAAACCCCGCCTTTCTTGAATCAGGCACTACTCACGTGTCGATCTCTCACACACTGTCGTTACGTAGTGATCTGACGCGGGAACGCTATCGAATTTATAGCAAACGGTTGCACGACTACTATGTAACCCTGCTTTCCGCTCTCAAAAGCGATGCGCAGTCGGACTTATTGTCGATTGTGGCACCGCCAAAAGAAATTAAGTCTGGATATCAGATTTTGCCGAAAATTTTACCTGAAGACCCGGCGCCCGAACAGCGCCTGGGCGTTGTTGCGTATAGCTGGCCCTGGACCGATAAGTTAATCGGCGATGCGATGGTGGAAATTGATCAGTCCGCCGCCGCGCTTTCCGCCACCCGGACCATGAGCCCACCAGCGCGTCGCGAAATGTACGAAAAACTGGCGCAGCGTTATCGTCAATTGCGCAAGCAGATTCAAACCATCAACG
>DASSGE010000523.1:0-4578 GCA_035693605.1 Binatia bacterium | reverse complement strand
ATCGATTAAAGAAGTCGCGGTGCGCCGAACTCAACATTGCGCGAGGAGTTAATCAAAGCGTAAACAAAAACTACTCAGATTGCTGATCGTTTTATAGCGCGACGTTAACCACCCATGGCACCAACAAAGTCGCGGGCAGGCTTAGGCAGTCGGAAAGCATGTTGGCATTACTTTTAAGATTGGCTGACGTCCCAATCCACGGAATAGAATACGCCAATCTGCGCAAGGCGAGCGCGCGCTCGGTCGTGGAAGTGGTACTTCTTAATGATGGCGTCGAAGGTGCATTCTAAACCGTTGTGGCCTAATTCGACATTTGCCACGTCGAAAGGAAGGTATCGCCTTCCCGTCTCACGACTTCGATCACGTCTTCCGGGCGGCCACCTATAAAAATTCAGCCTTCAAGCTCAATTTAAGATTGGCCAGAGTACCAAGCCGACCAGTCCCGCGATTGAGACGATGACCGGTTCAGGTATTTTGTAACGCCATAAGATCGCCAGGCTGATCAGTGCCAGAGCGGCAGTGGGTAAGTCTGTGATCGCGCGCACGGCTAGTACTATCACCGCTCCGGTGATTGCCCCAGTGGCCGCGGCCGTGGCGCCGTCGACGAAGGCTTTGAGCTGCGGATTATCGCGGTGGCGTTTGAACCACGGCGCGGGAACGATCGTGAAAATATAAACGGGCAAGAAGATGCCGATCGACGCCATGATCGACCCAGCAAAACCGGCGACGAGAAAACCGATGAATGCAACCGTGATGACTACTGGCCCCGGCGTGATCATCGCCACGGCGACGGCGTCAAGAAACTGATGATCGTTCAACCAGCCGAATTGCTGGACGACTCCCTGCTGCAAAAAAGGGATGATCGCCAAACCGCTGCCGAAAACAAAAGCACCGGCTTTGGTGAAGAACAAAAGTATTTGCACCAGCACATTGCCGGAATCGCCGGCAGTGCCGGCTTGGCGCAACCATGCTTCGAGCGCCCAAATGAGAAAACCCGCGGTTAGACCGCCGAGCCCCATCAGAATACCGGCTTTCAAGCCGGGCCAGGCGCGGATCAAGATTACGACGATCCCGGCGAGAATAAAAAATTCCGCGAGCTCGGCCTGTGCCCAGAGCGTGACGGCGGTGAGGGCGACGAAGATACTCCAAAGCAGTGGATCGCGTTTGTTGGTGCTGCGCGCAAGCTTAAACGCGGCGATGGCGATGATCGCGATCACGGTTGCGCCGATGGCGTAAAACAACGCTTGCATCCACCAGAGTCCTCCGTAGGAGACGTAAACTAGCGAGATGCCGACCACCATGAGAAACGACGGCAGCACGAACGCGAGTCCCGCCGCCGTTGCGCCGATGATCCCCGCTTCAAAGTAGCCTATGGCGATGGCGACCTGCGCGGCCAATGGACCAGGCATGATTTGCGCCAGCGCCAGGGAAAGTTTGTACGTATCTTCGCTGATGACACCACGTTTCTCGACTAAGTCCCGGTGCATGAAGCCGACCAACGCGACCGGTCCGCCAAAGCCGAAGGCGCCGAGATAGAGAAAATAACGCACCAATTCTGCGAGCGTCATGGCTTCGGCTAATAGCACATGCCTTCTGGACAAAGCTAGTCTCCGCTGGAAAAATTGCCGTGGATTTACTAGAGGTAATAGCGAGGAGTCGTCCATATGCTCAAAGTCATTCCAGTCGAAGAAGCGGTCGGTTTGCCGCTCGCCCACGACATTACCGAAATAATTCCCGGCAAACATAAGGGGCCGGCTTTCCGGCGCGGCCACATCATTCGGCCGGACGATGTGTCCAAGTTGCTCGACGTCGGCAAAGCGAATATTTACGTCATGGAATTGGAAAAAGACGAGCTTCATGAAGAGGACGCCGCGCTGCGCCTCGCCAAAGCCGCAGCCGGGGAAAACTTAAAACTGACCGATCCGAGTGAGGGCCGAATCAATCTGGTGGCTGCTATATCAGGGTTGTTGAAAGTCGATGTCGAACTACTCTACCGCTTTAATTCCCTGGGCGATCTGATGCTGGCGACGTTGCCGGGTGATCGATTCGTCCAGAAAGGTACGGTTGTGGCAGGAACGCGAACCATTCCTGTGCTCGTCAAAGAGTCGCTGGTGCAACAAGCCGAAGCGCTGTGCAAGGATAGGCCGATTGTCAGGCTTTTGCCGATGCCGGCTAAGCATGTTCGCCTGGTGGTGACTGGGAGCGAAGTTTTTACCGGTAGAATCAAAGACGGCTTCGGCCCGATCGTCAATAAAAAAGTCAGCGAACTGGGTTCCAGTGTCGATTCCGTGGAGTTGTCACCCGACGATCCCGACGTGATCGCCGATCATATCAGGAATGCCAAACAGGCCGGCGCCGACGTAATTCTTGTCAGTGGTGGCATGTCCGTGGACCCCGACGATAAGACGCCCGAGGGAATTCGCCGCAGCGGCGCAAAAGTCGAAACCCATGGCTTTCCGGTGCTGCCAGGCTCGATGTTTTTGCTGGCATACTTGGGTGACACGCCGGTAATGGGTTTATCGGGCTGCGTACTGCACGATCCGTTCACCGCGTTCGATGCTCTGCTGCCACGCTTGCTTGCCGGCGAGAAAATCACTCGCGCCGATATCATGGCGATGGGCCATGGCGGCTTGGCGAAAAAACACGATCATTGACGACAATGAAAAATTGCCAATGGTTGAATTTTAATTTGCGCTAGGTCGCAAGAAGCGAGGTTTATGTGGACGTATTACGAACTTTGAAAGAACGCTGCGATCCGAAAAATGCCGCGTTGATTGTCGTCGACGTTCAGAACGATTTCGTCAGTCCTGAGGGCAGCGCCGGTAAGCGCGGTGAAGACGTGAGCGCCGCCATGGCCATGGTGCCCAACCTTTTGCGGGTGATCGAAGAGGCGCGGCGGATCGGCCTGACGATCGTTTACATTCGGACCACGCATAGCGAGTGGACCGATACGCCGTCATGGATCTATCGCACCTCGCAAAAAAGCGGGCTCAGCACCTGCCGGGAAGGCAGTTGGGGCGCGGAGTTTTACCAAGGGATTTCTCCTTTGCCATCGGAGCGCGTCGTCATCAAGCACCGCTATAGCGCGTTCATCAACACCGACCTCAACACCGTGCTCAAGGCGCGTAATATTCAAAGCGTTCTCGTCTGCGGCGTGGCGACCAATGTCTGCGTCGAAACTACCGCGCGAGACGCGTACATGTATGATTATTATGTCACGATGATCGACGACTGCTCGGCAGCATACGAAGCGAAGTTACACTTGGGTACCCTCGACAATATGCGCCGCCACTTTGGCCTAGTGGCATCGTCCAACGAGATAATCGATGCGTGGCGGGCCATCCCGACTAAACAGGTGCCCGGTCTTTGACGCGTCGCTAGAGATTTTTTAGTGCAAAAAAAAGCCCGGTAGATGTCCTAACGGGCTTTCCAATACTCGAACAATTTGGCGTGATTTACTTCATCATGTCGGCATTGATACGTTCCAAGGCCTCGGCGGGTGGCTGCAGGATATCTTGGCCCAATTCCGATAACGGGATATCGGCAAGATTTAGCTCTTCGGCGAATTCCTTACGGTTGGGGTTGTAATAAATCAAACCGGTCAAAAACTTGCCTTCGGCAATGGCGCCATGGATCGCTTGGATCGCATTAGCCTTGCTGGTCGGATCATAATTTTTGCTAAGTTTGTGCAGGATAATGCGCGAGCCATCATGCATCGAGACTTCGTGATCCGTGCCCTCGTCGTAATCGGCCTCGATATTTTCGTACGGAGGCACGAAATCCAAATCGTGGATCGGATCGAGATGGCCTTTGACGTATTTCAAACTCTTTGTCGATCCCTCATGGTTGTTGAAGGTTACGCAGGGGCTGATGACGTCGAGAATCGCGCTGCCTCTGTGCGACAGGGCGCCCTGAACTAGCGGCGTGAGCTGCTTGCGATCGCCGGAAAAGCTTCGGGCGACATAGGTGGCGCCCAAAGTGATCGCCAACTCAGCCAGATCGATGGCGGGAATGTCGTTGACTTTGCCCCCCTTCATGACCGAGCCGACGTCAGCAGTCGCGGAAAACTGGCCTTTGGTCAAGCCGTACACACCGTTATTTTCGATGATGTAGGTGATGTTCACATTGCGCCGCATCATGTGGCAGAAGTTGCCAAGGCCGATGGCCGAAGTGTCGCCGTCGCCGGAGACGCCGATCGGAAGCAGCGAATGATTCGCTAAATTAGCGCCGGTCGCCACCGCCGACATGCGGCCGTGAACCGCATTAAATCCGAACGACTGGCTGAGAAAGTAAGCCGGGGTTTTTGACGAGCAGCCGATGCCGCTGAGTTTGACCACCTTGCGCGGGTCAATGCTGCTCTCGTAATAAGCGCGCTGAACCGACGCGGAGATGGCGTCGTGGCCGCAACCTTTGCACATGGTCGACGCCGCGCCGTCGTAGTCCTTTTCCGTCAGATTCAATCTATTTACTTTTGCTTCTGCCATCTTGGTATCCTTAAAATCAATAATATCAATCTATAATAAAATTCTTAGGCGGTTTTCGCGGTTTGCGCGGCGTCGAAGATCTGTTTGACGACTT
>DASSGE010000522.1:0-3300 GCA_035693605.1 Binatia bacterium | reverse complement strand
TCTGACCAAACGCCCCGGGGGCGTTTCCTTCTTCCGCGGGTCCCGAGATTTTGGGAGCGGTTTTTACAATTGGCACCGACGCTTGGGCTTGGATCGGTCCCTTCACCAGAGGTCGAGAAGCAACTTCCTGCTTGGAATCACTCTCTGGAGGCGAAGCATTGCTGGTCGGGATCTGGATTGCCGACGCGGTCGCCTGGGCATCGGCTGGACTTAAAAACAGCGGTCCCTTTTCGACCGAAAGCTTAGGTTCCAACTCGACTCGCTGCGGCTGCGGTTTTGGCGCCGTGCCGGGCTTGACCTGGGCCGGGGTTGGCGGGGCGTCAAGCTTGGTTGGTTCGACGCCTTGAGCTCGTAACTTCTGATCGATGCTTCCCAGTATCTCGTTCACTGGCGTGTTGTTGCTGGAAGTTTTTTGGTTGGCGGCGCCGGCTTGCGCCGCCGCTGATCGGACGATCTCGCTGTCGTAGAACGCCGCTGCCGCAGCCGGTGGCTGAGGGGTTTGATCCGGGTTGGTGCCGGCTTTTTTCAAATTAGCATCGATCGAGCCTAAAACGATACTGGGATCTGTCGGCGGTGGAGCTGCCGGCGGTGGTTTTGGCAAATCCGCAGCGGGCGCTTTCAATGCTGTCTCGCGCGACTGCGGATCGATGCCTTTTTGATTCAAAGACTGGTCGATTCCCGCGAGAACACCGCTGGTATTAGCGTCGCTGTTCTGCGCAGGTTTCTTAGCGTCTTTGCTCCCAAACGGCCATAGCCCAGACAAGATACCGCCGGACTCTTTTTTGGCTGCTTCGTTTTTCTTCGCGACCATGTCAAGAGCACTCTCCGGCTTTGGTTCATTAGAAGGCGACGATGAGAACGGGTTGATCTTCTCGGTGATGCGCTTTAAAAATCCCTTTTCCGCACCTGGTTCTTCGTAGACTACTTCCTTCTTTGTTACCAGGTTTAGATCCTTGAGCTTGGCCAGGGCCGGATCTTCCTTCACTTCCGGAACGGCGGCGGCTCCAGGTCGGCGATCGCGCATTAACAGGAGATCCAGTGGATCGCGTTTTTCTTTTTCCACCAGAGCCAATTGTATCCGCGCGTCGGCGGCGTACTTACTCTGCGGGTAGCGCTGGATAAGCGCTTCGTAGGCCAGCGCTGCACGCAGGCCATTTTTCTCCTGGCGATAGCTTTCGCCCAAGAAGTAGAGACTCTTTACCGCCGTCGGTGTGTCTCGATACTTGCGGACAATTTCTTCGAAACGATCGCGCGCCGCCGGATATTTTTGCTCTTGGAAATAAAATTGCGCCGCGGTGAATTCGTGTTCAGCAAGGTAGCCGACGGCCTGGGCGAGTTTCTCCTTGGCGATAGCGGCTTGCGGAGATTTGGGATAATTGGTAATGACCGCCTCGAAATAGCCTTTGGCGAGTTCGGTGTTTTTCTGATCACGATCGACCGTCGTAAACTGGTCGAAATAGGCTTGACCCAGACGCAAAGTTACGAAAGCATTATGCTCGCTGGTGGGATGGAGCGACTGGAACTCTTTGAACAAATTTATCGCCTCGGGGAACTGCTCGTTTAAATAGTGAGCATCCGCGCTCTTCAATTCAGCTTGGGGCACCAGTGGGCTAAAAGGATATTCGGTCTTGATTTTGGTGAAGCTGTCGATCGCCCGCACATACTTTTTGTCATTGAAATCGCGCACGCCTTGTTCGAACAGCGCCTCTGCCGTGGGATCAACTTTAGCTGCCGAGCTGGACCATGGCATCGACGGTAAAGAAATCGACGAGCAGCCGGATAACAGCAAGGATGTTGACACAAGCACCGTAGAGGTTTTTTTCCACATAGAATCGAGCCCCATTTTCTAATGGCCTTTTCTTGTTACCATACGCCCACGAACGCTTGAGTCAAGGTAATCTTGGATAGTCCAAAACATTACTCATAGTACCGAATGGCGAGGGTTTCTCAACATTCGAACAAGTCAAATTTCTCGCCGTGCCGTAGCCGAATCCACCGCGTTAATTTTTTGGCAACACGCGTAAACCAACATGCGCCTGATTGGAACGCAAGACGAAGGGCCAGACCGGCGGGAAAGCGAGGTAGGCTGTGGTTTCGAGGAACGAATAAACTAAATCGCCGGGAGGTCCTTTGTCATCGTGGATGGTGACTTTATAATCCCCAGGGGCGAGTTCGGGAATTTTGAAAAATAAAGTCTTATCTTCGATCCAAATGAGTTCTTCGCCGGGTACGTCTTTACGATTGGGATCGGTGGCCTGAAGCCTGAGCTGCGGCCAATCCATCATCACGTTACCAATTTCCACGCGCGGCCAGCCGACAAGATACTGCATTGACAGTTGGACTGTATCGCCAGGCATTCCTTTAAGCGGGCTCATTTCGACAACCCGCGGTGAGCACGAAGCGGTGGCGAAAAAGGCTGCGATTGCAATTAGCCCGTAGATCTTCCTTTCGATGGTCATGACTCTGTCCCAAAAACGAAACGATGACAATTCCTAAGTGGCATAAATCACATGATAAACCAAGGCCATTCTGTACCTTGGGAATGCCCAAATGGGTAAGCGATTTTCGACCGCAACGGCTTTTATCGCTCAAGTAGCTGAAAAATGCCGTAAAACTCCACGAATAATCCTACTAAGGTACTATTGCTCCGCGGCTACGAGGGTGATTATCACAGAAAATCCTCCGAACGTCCTATTGTCGGAATAGGGAAAATTCAAGTACAACCGTTCGGAACAGTGGAATTCGCGTGTGAAGCGTGGGCCAGTCTCACACTACCTATTTAATTAACGAAGAAAAATTTAATTTTAAGGGAGGCAAAAGGAGGCAAATGATGAGAAAGAAAATGTGGTTAGCGAGCATGCTAGCTGCTTTCCTTTTAACTGCGGGAACGGTTCAGGCGCAGAGCGTCAGTGACAAGATCAGCGCGCTCGAGCAGGAACTGCAGCAGCTAAAGGAACAGCAGATTGAGTTGACGAAAGTGGCGACGGCAGCGGCGGCAGCGATGCCTTCGTTTTCGTATCGGCCAGGCAATGGTGTGAACATCGAAGCAGCGGACAAAGCCTGGGGCCTGCGGTTCACGGTGGAATCTCACTTCCGCTATAATTTTGAGGAAGGGCGCGATCAGACGGGCCGGACCAACGGCCAGCTTATGGGCCGGCGGTTTCGTCCTGGCGTGATTTATTGCATCAACAACTGCTTGTGGGAAATCGAAGCGACTCTCGATCTTGACGGCTGGGGTACAGGTAACGGCAAGAATAATACGGCCACCGGCGTGGGTTCGATGTTGCAGCGTGGCGCGGT
>DASSGE010000521.1:0-7719 GCA_035693605.1 Binatia bacterium | reverse complement strand
CGGTTTGGATTGTCCGCTATTGAGCGATGAAACGAAAGCTCTGAGCGGCGCGTACAGCGTGCTCGACGAGAAAGCCGGCGTCGCTTTGCGCGCAACCTTTATCATCAACCCCGCCGGCGTCATCTGCTATCAAGTCGTCAGCCACGTCAATGTCGGTCGCAGCGTCGAAGAAACTCTCCGCGTGCTCAAAGCCCTGCGCACCGACCGTCTTTGTCCCTCGGATTGGAAACCCGGCGAGGGGACCGGAGATTTGGCGCTGAAATACTAGAATAATGGATAATTGATAATGGAGAATTTCGGAAATCGGATGCGCCCTGCCTGGTCTTCAATTTTCAATTATCCATTTTCCATTCTTGTTTAATCCATGTCTCTCGACTCCATCCAACAAAAGAAGCAGGTCATCGAAAGCCGCTCGCGGATTCGCGAGTTTGTCTTCGGCATTCAAGACGGCTTGATCAGCACCGTCGGCTTGCTCGCCGGCATTCAAAGCGCGACGGAAAGTAATCTCGTGGTTATCGTGACCGGTTTCACCGCGATGTTTTCCGGGGCGATCTCGATGGCCACTGGCTCGTATCTTTCTTCCGGAGCGCAGAAAGACATTTTCGACAAAGAGCTGGCCGATGCCGAGAAGCTGGCCGTCAGCGAGCCGTATATGGCCGCGGAGGGTTTGTTGAAAGCTCTTGGCGAAGAGGGGCTCAGTAAAGAGCAGAGTTATCGCATGGTGAAAGTGTTGCTGGCCGAGCGCAACGTCTTCATGCGCACCTTCCAGGAGAAAGTTTTCGGCCTGGGAAGTGCGGAAATCAATCAGCCGTTCAAGGCGGCTCTGGTGATGGGCATGTCGTTTATCATCGGCGCGATCATTCCGATTGTGCCGTTTATCGCGTTGGGTGGGATCGCAGCGCTTTATCTATCGGTTTTGTTCAGCGCGCTCACGCTGTTTATCGTCGGCGCGTTTAAGGGCCATCTCGCCGGCCAGTCCATGATGGTCGCCGGCAGCAAGTTTTTTGTCGTGGCCGTAAGTGCCGCTGGGGTCGGTTATCTCATCGGTCTGGCGGTCCAGTGGTTTTTCCCGGGGATTTCGATTCCGGCGTGACTTGTTCGCCGCCACCCTGCTCCTTCGACTTCGCTCAGGGCTCTCTCTCCCATGAGAATGGGCGAGGATAGAATTCAGATTGAGATCAGGCTGCGTAGCAGCGTCAGATTTTCCTTGTCTTCTTTCAGGTCCGGTCCTTTGGGTGTTTCCAGACACATGGGCAGGCCCCAGAAGCGCTGGTCGTTCATTAACCGGCGGAAGGCATCGACGCCGATGAAGCCTTTACCGATATGTTCGTGGCGGTCGACCCGCGAGTGAAATTCTTTTTTTGAATCGTTCAAGTGAAATGCCGCGAGCAGCGCGAGTCCGATGGTCTTGTCGAATTCCGCGAAGGTGCGCTCGTACCCTTCCTGGGTTCGGATATCGTAACCGGCGGCAAACGCATGTTCGGTGTCGAAACAGACGCGCAGCCGGTCGCATTCTTTGGTCGCGTCGATGATGTCGCCGATCTGTTCGAAGCGATAGCCGAGATTCGAGCCCTGGCCGGCGGTGATTTCCAGCGTCACTTTGACTTGGAATCCGGCGCAGGCTTTGTGGACTTCGTCCAGCGATTTGGCAATTATTTTGATGCCTTCGACTTCGCCAACGCCGATATGGGCGCCGGGATGAGCGATCAAATTCGCCACGCCGAGCGCTTCGCAACGTTCCATCTCGTCGATGAAAGCGCCGATCGAGCGCTGCCGCAGGACAGGGTCGGGCGAGCCCAAGTTGAGCAGATAAGAATCGTGGGCAACCACCGCGGCGATGCCGGTTTCTTTCCGATTGGCGTGGAACTGGGCGATCTCGTCTTTTTCCAACGGCTTGGACGCCCACTGGCGCGACGACTTGGTAAAAATCTGAATCGCTTCGCAGGCGACCTTCCGGCCTTCGAGAAAAGCGTTGCCGACGCCGCCCGCGATGGACATGTGGGCGCCGAGTAACGGGCCGCGGGGTTTTGGTTTAGTCTTCATAACGTTTTGAACGCTCCAACGATTTGAACCATTTGAACGCATTTGAGACGCGGCCCTTGGTTCAAGCCGTTCCAATCGTTCAAAACGTTCAAGGCGTTTTCGGATTAGTTCATGAAATGTCGTTTTTCGACCAAAGGCAAGGAGATGCTGCCCGCGCTTAAGAGTTTGTCGTGAAATTCACAGAGATTAAATTTGCTGCCACGGCGTTTTTGTTCCTGATCGCGCAGCCGGTTGATGATCGACCAACCCAAGGCGTAGCCCATCGGTACTGACGGCGATTGGCTGTACCAATTCAAATCGCCGCAGGCCTGTTCGCGTGGGAAGTGGAGTTCGCGCACCATCACGTCGGCGGCCTCGTCATAGGTGAGTGTGCCAGTCTGAGTCTTCACGTCGATGATGACGCGCAGGGCGCGCCACAGCCGGTCTTTGAGCATGACAAAACGGTGCGCTTTAGAGTTCAAAAAACCTTGCTCCTGCATCAGTTGCTCGCAGTAAAGCGCCCAGCCTTCGTAGAACACCGACGACTCGTTCATCAAGCGCGGTAATGTCGCGGCGGCGGGCGTGCCATTGGCGATCGAGAATTGCAGGTGATGTCCCGGATAGCTTTCGTGCACTGAGGTATTCTCGAGTCCGACATAGTTATGCTCGCGCAATAAATCGTCGCTGTTCACCGGCGTGACGTAGTAATAGCCGACCTGATTGGGATCTTTCGGCGACGGCGAGAGATAGGCGGCAAAGGGAATTTCGTGCCGGCGAAACAGTGGCGTATGGACAACGTGGAGCTCTTCTTTCGGAGGAAAGGTGACGAGTTGCTTTTCGCGCACGAAATCGCGCGCCGCGTTCATCGCGTTGGCATACACCGCCAGGAGTTGATCGCTCGACGGGTGGTTTTCCTGGATCGCCCTGGCCGCGGCTTCAACGCCTTTGCCCGGCGCCAGCTCTTCAGCTACGGCTTCGAGTTCAACTTTGGTTCGGGCAAAAAGACTCTCGCCAAAGGCGAGCAGCGTGTGCGCGTCGTCGTCGAGAAAGTGTTTTTTCTTCAACAGCAGATTGAAATGCTCCGGACCGACGGCATAGGCGCCATTGCTGCGTGGCAACAGATGGTTTTCAAGAAAGCCGGCAAAATCGTTCATCGCAGTCTTCGCCCTGGCGATGGCGCTGTGCAATGCCGCGCTGTCCTTCACTTCGTTCTGAACTTTCGGGTGTTCCGGCAGGCTGTCGAGAAAGGCGAGGCCGCCCTTGGCGCCTTCGAGCGCGTTCTCGGTCCAGAGCCTGGGTGGATTGGCATCGTTGCGGCCGAGATTGGTGATGCCTTGCTGGATCAGCGCCGGTGCGCGGTTGAGTCGGCTGAGTAGATTGCCGGATAGATCGTTGGTCGCCCGCACGGTAAGAATATAAATCGCTTCGACGGGCGAATACGTATCGGGTTGTTTGAGCCGATAGTCTTCCTTGGCGTATTCGTAACTCTGGATCGTCAGACGCCCTTCAAGCAGCGCGTAATCGATGGCTTCATCGGCGCTCAAGTCCACCGGTGAAATTTCGCCCAGCTTGCGCAGCGACTCGTTGACGAAAATCTTTTCAGCCTTGTAGCTCTTATCCGAGTAGTCGTTGAGCAGGTGGTCGTATCCTTCGATGCCGTAGTAGATGGCGTCGGTCGGATGAAGCTCGAAGTGTTGTTGGAAATAGCGCTGGCAAAATGCCGCAAACTTGGACATGCGCGAGAGATATCACCGAATGAGCCAAGTGGCAATTTTGCGAATAGAGGTTTGTGACGGTTAACGCGAAATTTGCGCCGGCCGGTCGGCCACGACATTGGTGATCGCCGGTGAACGTTCCAGGATCACCAAAGCGTCGACCCCGACGCGCAGCGCGATGCCGGGAATCTTGCCGTAAAGCCGTAACACCTTATAGTGAGTCCCTGCCAGTTCGCCGAGGAGGTAACTTTGCACGCCGTGGATGGCGTTGCGTTGTAAATCGACCAATTCGTCGGTCAGTAAATCTTCGCGTTGCCACGGTGTGCGCAGTCCCGCCAATACCAGAACGGTGCCATCGCGAGTGGCGCGGGCGAATAGACTCGACGGCACTTTTTCGCTGCTTACGAAGACCGTGGCGGTCCCCGGCGCATCCGTGTGAACGCTTGGCGGTTGGATAGTTAACGCCGGGCGATCGAGCAGAACGTTGGTAACAATGGACAAGCGCGCCAATTCGGCCAATGCATCGGCGCCGACTTCAAGCGCGATGCCGGGGATTTCTTGGTAACGGCGCACAACCGTGAATTTCCGGCCGGCGAGTTTGCCTAACAATTCGTTCTGCCTCGAGGCTATGGTGGTGCGTTGCGCGTGCAGGTCAGCTTCGTTCAGGCGAGATTCCATCTGCCAAGGCAGATCCAGGCCGACCAGTACCAACGCGCTGCCGTGGGCGGCGGTGTAATCGATGACGTCACGGGGAATTTTATCGGACGATTGGCTGTGGGCGGCCAGCGAGAAGAAAAGCAGCAATGCGGCGCAGCATGTTAGTTTCAGCATTCCTTGGTTCCGAAGATTTTGACTCATGACGAATCTCCATCGGCTTTTCGGTTAAGCTGAGGATGGGCAGCGGGCTGGTTTCAATCCACGCCGAGATTCTACACAGGTTCTTTAACCTAGTCGAGAGGCGGTACTTTCGCTAATCAAGGCAGCGGCGGCAGCTACTCGGTGCGCGCGCGAAAATTGAATTGACGATCTGTCCAGCTGGGATATAGTGAAGCCACTTGTTTTCTCGCGGAGGACCGCGTGCACAGACTGCACGGAATAGCGCTGGCTTTTATTACGTTGGTGTTCGCCGGGAGCGCGCCGTGCGCGGATGCGCCGCGGCCTTCCCAGTGGGAGGCCACGGTCGAGGCGGCGAAGAAGGAAGGCAAGGTCAATATCTATCTTTACCGATACGGCAAGGTGCTCGATGTCTTCCGCAATGACTACCCGGAGATCCGACCCTACTTGCTCACCGGCACCGGCGCGCAAATTACCACAAAGATTTTGACCGAGCGCAGAGCCGGGCGGTATCTCGCGGACGTGGTCGGTTTGGGCTCGTCCAACTATCGGATTTTGCATCAGCAGGCAAAGAGTCTCGACGCGATTCAGCCGGCGCTGATGCTCGCCGAAGTGCTCGACACCTCGAGCTGGTACGGCGGCAGGCATCGCTATCTCGACGCCGAGAACAAGTATGTCTTCGCCTATCTGGCCAATGCGAGCTCGGGCCAACTCTATTACAACACGGCCCAGGTCAATGCCAGGGAGTTCACCTCGTACTATGATCTGTTCAATCCCAAGTGGAAGGGCAGGATTGTCGCGCTCGATCCCCGGCCGCGCACCGAGATCGGCACCACCATGCAGTTTTTTTACTATCATCCGGAACTCGGCCCGGCATTTATTCGGCGGCTATTCGGCACCAAGGAAATTACTTTTAGCCGTGACAGCCGGCAGATGATCGACTGGCTGGGACAGGGCAGGTTTTCCATCTGTTTCGGTTGCTCGGGCGCGCTCAAGGCGAAGCATCAGGGTCTGCCGATCGAGATCTTCGACACCAGCCTGTGGAAAGAAGGCGCGAGCTTTTCCGTCGGCGGCGGCACACTATCGACACCGAGCCAGGGGCCCCATCCAAACGCCGCCAAAGTTTTTATCAACTGGTACTTGTCGCGCCGCGGCCAAATAA
Organism: Binatia bacterium; assembly: GCA_035693605.1. Lineage (GTDB taxonomy): Bacteria > Desulfobacterota > Binatia > UBA9968 > UBA9968 > DP-20. The sequence continues at coordinate 1,986 of DASSGE010000521.1, read as the reverse complement.
CGCTGCAAAAATTTGGCGATCCCGACGAGCCGCCCAACTCTGCGCGCATCGATATCCCCAAAGACGAGATTCAAGTTCACAACAAACTCATCGACGGCCGCAAATATTTCGACGGCACCCGGCCGGAGTTCGAAGATATCGATAGCGCGTTCAAGATCGCAATTCAGGCGATGGAGGCGCGATGACAATTCTCGCGCGAGGCAGATGTGCGTGAAATTTAAATTAAGCACGGAGAAAGACTAACCCATGGAACTGGCACTCCTCGATTACTCGATCGACGAACTTGAGTGGGGGCCGCGCAGCGTTATGACCGACCGGTCGCTGACCATCTCGCAGGCAGATATTCAGGATTTGCTCGGCGATTTATGCCATGGCATTCGCGTCGACTGCGAGCTCGCCCGTCCCGGGGAATCGACGCGCATCGTTCATGTTCTCGATACGGTTCTTCCGATCGCCAAGCTTTCCAGTCCCGGCAGTACCTTTCCCGGATTCCTTGATTCGACAATACTCGTCGGTACCGGGAAAACCGTACGGCTGAAAAATCTGCTGGTCACCGTTGCCGGGCGTTTCCCGCAGTTCGAAACGCTGTCGCCGATCGAAAAGCCGCGCGAGGGGATCATCGATATGGCCGGTACCGGCGCATCCTACGCCTACGGTTCGGATCGTTTTCACCTTGTGCTATCGCTGACGCCCGACCCGTCGGTTTCCAACGCCGGCTTCGACCAGGCGCTTAGAACCATGGCGCTGCGTTGCGCGAATTTTCTCGCGCAGGTAGAGAAGACCGACAGCCGGCCGGCGGAACAGCGGATCGCGTTGCCGCCGGTTGATGAACGTTTGCCCAAGGTGGTGCTGATTTATCAGGTACAGAGCCAGCTGTGCTGCGCGCGCACTTTTTATTACGGTGAAGAAATTTCCAAAACCTTGCCGACCTTCGTCCATCCCGGCGAATTCTTCGACGGGGCGGTGGTGAGCGGCAACTATAAAAGCGAGCGCAAAGTTCCGACGTCATTGCACTGTGACAATCCGTTCATCACCGAGTTGCTCGCGCGCCACGGCAAAACCCTCAACTTCCTGGGCGTGATTTTGTCACGCGGTTACAACGACAGCTTTGAGCACAAAAAAAAGCTTGGCCTTTGGGTGGCGCGCCTGGCACGAAATCTCGGCGCCGACGGTGCGATCGCCTTCATGGAGGGCACCGGCAACGGCACAGTGGACTTCATGCAAACCGTCAGGGCTTGCGAGGAAGAGGGGATCAAAACCGCCGCCGTCCTCCACGAGTCGAACGGCCCAAAGGGTTACGAGCGGCCTTTGGTCGATCATCCGGCGGAGGCCGATGGGATGATCAGCCGGGGCAATGTTTCGGAAAAAATCCTTATTCCGCCGCTCGCCACGGTGGTCGGCGGCACGACGCTCGATCTGCACTTGAAGGCGACTCATGACGCGCGCTTGCCGTTTCTGTTCGACCCGACGATCTTTTTCGCTTCCTACAGCAAGATGGGAAGCAGCGGCTTTCGCGCGGAGTATGAGAACTGACATGTCGCAATCGAAGATTCGAAATGCTCACGGCAGAGAACGCAGAGGACGCAAAGTTCGGATGAGGATCTTATGACGACAATAAAAATCCGCTCGCCGCGTACTCCGCGCCTGTGCGGGGATTGTCCCGAGAGTTGCGCAGGCGGCGCAAATTTCTAGATAGAGTAATACAACTCGCGGCAGCGATTTGCGGTCGCCGATCTGCGACGGGGGTACGCGATGATCAAAGTGCTGCACTACTTGAACCAGTTTTTCGCCGGCATCGGCGGCGAAGAAAAGGCCGGTCAAGAAGCGGTCTTTCTGTCCCACGCGGTTGGTGTCGGCAGTGTGATCGAAAACGCGTTGCAATCTTACGGCGTGGAATACGCGACGATCGTTTGCGGCGACAACTACTTTCACGAAGCGGAAGCGGAGGCGTTGCGCGCGATCGAGTTGGAGCGCCGCCAGGGGGAG
>DASSGE010000520.1:0-4293 GCA_035693605.1 Binatia bacterium | reverse complement strand
TCGGTTGAAATCTACGGCGAGAACCTCGATATCCTAGGTTTTCCGAGTGATCGTTTTGCGCGAACCTTTAGTGCGTATTTGACAGAGAAATACGCCGAAAGGCCGCCTGATCTCATCGTCCTCGTTTACGTAGGCAACTTGGGCACCGCCGGGAAGTTGTTGCAGCAGATCTTTCCTAGAACCCCGGTCATCGTCGCGGGCTTTACCGAAGAAGACATCCCGCAAGATCAACTTGGCAGCCTCGTGATCGGCATCGCGCAACGCGTCGATCCGCGCGCGACGATGGAATTAATACTCCGTTTGCAGCCCCATACCCGGCGCATTATCGTCATCAGCGGCACGGCGGAGGTAGATCGTAGCGCTCTTAATCGCGTAAGGGAGGCCGCGCACGCATTTATGGGCCGAGTCGACTTCGATTATTGGGACAACCGCAGCTTGGCCCAGTTGCGTCAGGCGGTGGGCGCGCTACCACCGCAAACGGCGATTCTATTTTCGCGGATGTTTCGCGACGGAGCTGGACAGGCTGTCATTTCCTCGCAGGTGGGCCAGTCGATAGCGCAGTGGGCTAACTCGCCTGTCTACGTTATGACCGATACACTTTTAGGCATGGGCGCGGTCGGCGGAGCGGTCGCGAGTGTCGAGACGTTTGGCAAGCGGGCAGGGGACATGGCGCGGCTTATTTTAACCGGCACCGCGCCGGCTTCATTGCCGTTTGAAATCCGCAACGACACGGTGCCCGTGTTCGATTGGCGCGCCTTGCAGCGCTGGGGAATTAGCGAAGACCGCTTGCCGCCGAATAGCAGCGTTCGATATCATCCCGAATCGCTGTGGGAAGAATACCGGTGGGTTATTCTCGGCGCGCTGGTTATTTTCGCTCTACAATTCGCGTTGATCTCGGGCTTGTTAATTCAACGGCGACGACGGCGCCAAGCCGACGACGAAAACAAAAGCCTCGCCGGGCGGCTGATAACGGCGCAAGAAGCCGAACGCACGCGGATCGCGCGCGATTTGCACGACGACATCAACCAGCAGTTGGCATCTCTGTCGATCGCTCTTAGCGGCGTCAAGCGCCGCCTGCAAAATGGCGATGGGGAAGGCGTCCCCGAGGAAGTCGCTCGATTGCAGCAGCGCATCATCGATGTCAATAACGTGACGCGCCAACTTTCGCACGAACTTCACCCTGGGGTGCTAAAGCATGCTGGTCTAGTGGCGGCTTTGCGAAGTCATTGCGCCCAGTTTGCTGCGCAACACGGCATTGAAGTGACCTTCTCCGCCGCCGGCATCAATGGTGTCCCTGACGACACGGCGCTATGCCTGTATCGAATTACCCAGGAAGCGCTGCGCAACATTGCCACCCACGCAGGCGCTCGCACGGCGCAGGTGGCGCTCAGTCCGTCTGCGGCAAACCTGGAATTAATTATTCATGACGACGGGCAAGGATTCGATCTGGCGGAGGCTCGCCGCCGCGGCGGGATTGGGCTGGTCAGTCTAGAGGAGCGAGTCCGTCTGATCGGCGGCAGCTTGCAGATCGAAAGTCAGCCTCAGCGTGGCACCGAACTGCGGGTTCTGGTACCACTGCAAGGAACAAAATGAATCGACGCCCGAAAGTGCTGCTGGCCGATGACCACGCGATGGTAGTCGAAGGCTTGGCGGCTCTATTGAATGAACGCTTTGACCTCGTCGGCACTGTCGGCGACGGCAGCGCGCTTCTCGACGCCGCGCGCAAGTTGCGGCCTGACGTGATTATCGCCGACATGGCTATGCCGGTGTTGAGCGGCTTGGAGGCATTGCGACGCCTCAAGGCGGTAAAGAGCGCTGCCAAAGTGATCATCCTGACGATGCATGCCGATCCTGATCTGGCAGCCGAAGCGTTTCGCGCCGGTGCGTCCGGTTACGTGTTGAAGCTTTCCGCCGGTGAGGAGCTAGTCACCGCTATTGAAGACGTGGTTCAAGGCAGAACGTATTTGACTCCACTAATAACCAGAGACGTGATCTCAAAGTTGACCGAGCCAGCGGCCAAAGCCGCGGTGAAGCTATCGCCGCGCCAGCGCGAAGTGCTGCGCTTTATCGCCGAGGGGCGGCGCATGAAGGAGATTGCCGCGATCCTGGATCTATCGACGCGCACCGTTGAGAGCCACAAATACGAAATGATGCGGTCGCTCGGCGTGGAAAGCACCGCCGAACTCGTAAGATATGCCATCCAAATAGGTCTTATCGAAAACTGATCGACATCGATCGCGATCTCGTAAACTGTAAGAATCCCTAGAGTTCACTATTTAAGTTTGCGCATTGGTAACGAGCTGAACATTGAACCGCGAATTCCAAATCTTGAATCTCTTCCCTGGCGATCAGTATTTTTCCTGAGCCCTGTCTCAGTATTTTTTCTGACCTCGGCTCCGGTAGTTTTGCGAATTGTTCCAAGGCGCCGAACCGTTTAGTTTTTCTGTCGATAATGATGTCTGCTTTTCTTGCATCCTTTGAGGTTTCGAATGGGTACATACCAAACAGCATCGGCCATGGCTATGTTGTGACGGCGGAAGCATGTTTACAGAGACAATAAATCGGCTGCTATCAACATGACTCAAGAGCCCACGCCAGACGGCAAGAAAGCCCGGCGCCCGCGAGTGCTCTTGGCCGATGATCATCGAGCGGTGGTTAAAGACCTCTGTGCCGTACTGGAGCGGGAATTCGACGTCGTCGCCACTGTCGAAGACGGCGCGGCACTGGTGGCCACATTTGACGCGCTGGCACCGGACGTCGTCGTCACCGACATCGGCATGCCCGGGCTCGACGGCATCGCGGCGGCAGGCGAGATCCTGCGCAAAAATCCCGCGGCGCGAATTGTCTTTGTGACTGTCCACGACGAGGTAGAGATGGTAAAAAAAGGCTTGGCTATGGGCGTCCTCGGTTACGTGCTGAAGCTGACGGCGGGCGAAGATCTGGTCCCGGCGATTCACGCCGCGTTGCGGGGAGAGCGTCATGTTTCGCCGCTCGCACGGCGACACTGAATAAACTGTGCTGTAGGCCAATCCTACGGGACAGATGGACGATGTGGGGCATACAGCGACACGTGCAACAGAGTGCCTTGCGGTCGAGATTGTAACCGTGTGATGTTTGACGAACGGAAGTTCGATCTTGCACGCGAGGGGCATGAATATTGAGCTCACGAAACGAAAAATTTTGCAAAATCATCGCGGCGGGAAGATTGATCATTTGTGGCATAACGAGAAATTGAACTAGGCAACAAACTTTATCTGGTAAATCTCAAGAGGAGCAGCATTCATGGATCTCAAAGATTTTTTTTCAGCAGCTGAGGCGAGAATCGATCGCTGGTGCGAGTTGAACACCGTCGGGCGCGCCTTGGAAGGCGCGGTTGGGCAGGGACAAACCGCCGACAAATTGCACGCGCAGGCCGCCGGACTTTTAGCCGATATCAGCCCGATGGAAAACTATTGGGCCTATCCTGGATCGCGGCTGATGGCGACCGTTCGGGAATCCCTCAGTGAAGACAACGCCGGAGTGTTCGCGCGGCTCGTGCAAAAAATTTCCAATTCGCTGCTGACCGGCGGTTACCGCCACGATAGCGCGGCTTGGGACCCGCTACAGGAAGGCGAGGGCCACCCGATGGATGTATTGCCGCCGGATGTTCAGATCGGCGAGAGCCGCAAACCCTACTTCGAAGTTCTCGTGGTAACGCCTACCGACCCGAGCACTTGGGAGCGTGCGCGCAACGATCTGAAGCGCCTGCGCCGGCCGGAAGATATTTTTCATTACGAGATCGTTCAAGTCGGCAGCTTTGAGGACGGCGTCATCGGCACGATCTTCAACCACAACGTCCAAGCGGTTGTGATCTACGACGGCTTCCAGTTCCGCTCGCACCATGAGCTGCCGATGATGCGCGACTTTCTCGTGCGCAATTCGCATGTCGATCCAGCCGCCATTGCGCCAGCGGCGCTGGCGACGACGCTCGCCCGTTTGGTTAAAAACTACCGTCCCGAGCTGGACATCTATCTGCTCACTGATCGAGCCGCCGAGAAAATCGCCGGCAGCGACGCGGTGGCGCCGATCCGGCGCATCTTCCACAGCGTTGAAGAAATCATGGAAGTCCACCTCTCGGTGCTCGATGGCGTCAATGATCGCTACGACACGCCGTTTTTTTCAAATCTCAAACGCTATGCGCAACGCCCGATCGGCACGTTTCATGCGCTGCCGGTGGCGCGCGGCAAGTCGATTTTCCGCTCCAACTGGATCCGCGACATGGGCCAATTCTACGGCATGAATCTGTTTCTCGCC
>DASSGE010000519.1:0-5551 GCA_035693605.1 Binatia bacterium | reverse complement strand
AACTATGCGCCACTTCGCCTATCCGAGTTTCGCTACCGCCGACACCTCGCGCGGATGTCCTTTCTCGTGCAGCTTCTGCACCATCATCAATGTTCAAGGGCGCAAGATGCGCGAGCGCAGTCCGGAGAGCATAGCGGCGATGATGCGGCGCAATTTAGCGCACGGCCTGACGTTTTATTTTTTCACCGATGACAACTTCGCGCGCAAGAAACTCTGGCGCGAAACTTTTGAGGAAATTATAAAGCTGCGCGAAGACGGGCACGACATTACCTTCATGATGCAGGTCGACTTGGCGCGCAAACCCAAGGACTTCGTCACCCTCGCCGCCAAGGCCGGGTGTACGCAAGTGTTCATCGGTATGGAAAGCGTCAATCCGCAGAATTTGGCCGCTGAAGGCAAGAAACAAAACAAGGTCGAAGAATACCGTGCGATCATCAAGGAATGGCATGACGCCGGCGTCCTGGTTCATACCGGCTACATCATCGGACTTCCCTGGGACAGCAAGGAGCAAGTCGCCGAAGACATGCGTTTCCTCAAGGACGAGGTCGAAGCAGATCAAGCTTCCTTCTTTATGCTCACGCCGCTGCCCGGCTCCCACGACCATCGTGAGATGAAAAACCGCGGCGACTGGATGGATCCCGACTTCAACAAGCGCGACTCGTTTCATGCCACCATCAAACACCCGCTGATGTCGGCGCAAGAATGGACGGAGGCTTATGAGGCGGCCTGGAGGACCTTCTACAGCAAAGAAAACATGATCAAGTCGTTGTCCAAGTGGACCAATCACCCGAAGAATTACTGGAATCTAATGTCGATCTTTTTCTGGTACAAAAACGCCGCGTTGATCGAGAAGCAGCACCCGATGGTCGCCGGCTTCTTCCGTTTGAAAGATCGCAAAGTTCGCCGACCCGGCTATACCGTAGACTCAATTCCTGTGCACCTGTGGAAGCGTAGCAAAGAAATTGCCGCACTGCTGATCACCTGGGGGAAATTCGTCAAGGAGATGGAAGAGGTCTGGCTGCAAACTCGCAAGAAAAGCGAGACCGAAGAGCGCTGGCTCGCACAGATCGAAAAACTCCAATCCGACATCTGGAAAGTTCTGCGCATCGGCGAAATACAGAGCCTTTACCACGAGGCCAAGGACAGCTTGCCGGAACGCGTAAGCACGCTTCTCGCGCCGCTCGATGACCTCTCGTCGCAAATCCTCTACAGCCGGCGCGATCTCAACCGATTTCTGAAGCAGTGGGATCAATTGCGCCAAAGCATCCAGGAACTCCGACTGGTCGAATCGGAAACGGCGCGTAAATGGATCGAGGAGATGCAGCAGATCCAGACCAGCATTCGTTTCAGCGACCGTATCAACGAATGGCAAGATGCCTACCAGCGGCTGCGCGACTCGCTGCCGTCGAGGCCGCAGCTCAGTCTTATCAAGTACGATGCCATAAACGACCGGGTGGTCTATTCGCGCCAGGAACTCCAGCGTATCTGGAGCGAAAGCGTGAAGAACCTCAAGGCCCACAAGCTTTTGGCGATCAAGCCCTGGCAATTAACCCGCGCCGCGCTACACGACTTGTTTCTCACCCGCTCCTTTGCTGCGGACTTTAAAGAGTTTTCGAAATTGGGGGCGTAAGCGGCTTACCGCAACCTATTCCTCGACGAAAATCCCGAGGATATTTGTCACTCCCTTATCAAACCTAGTGCAATCAGCCAGCCGGACTTCGCCGCCCAGCCGCTGGTTAATGAATCAGAACAGTGTGCTTCGCTAGTTCGACGAGCTGCTCTCGAATCGCCGCGGCGTCCTTGGCGTCCGGGGCTAGGCGCAGATAGGTTTCGAAGTCATCTTTCGCCTGCCCGTGGCAATCGAGTCGCAGATAAACCGAGCCGCGGTCGCGTACATCCTCAACTGAGCAGGGATCGAGAATAATGAGCCGGTCGAGCACGGCAAGCAGCTTGACCAGCTCCCCGCCGCGGCCATAGATCGCCTTCAAATTAGTGAGCATGCGCTTGAGTATCTGTTTCTTCGGCAACGCGGCGAGAAAATCCCGGTGAAGGCGCACTCTGCCGCCGTGGAATTGGTCAAGCATTGCCTGCAACGCTTCATATGATTTGACGTCACCGGCATTGAATGGATCGATGACAATCTCCTGACCCTCGGAGATTGTCTTAACCAGGAAATGGCCAGGAAAACCGACGCCTTCGACGGCCAGGCCGTTTCGTTGCCCCACTTCCATATAGAGAATCGATAGGGTGATCGGCAGGCCGCGCTTGCGGTCAAGTACCTCGTTCAAAAAGCTGTTCTTCGGATCGTAATATTCATCGCGATTGCCGCGGAAGCCTTGCTCCTTAAACAGGACATAATTCAGCGCGGCGATTGAGCGAAAAATATCGGCCTCGGGCCCCGACCGCTGGCTAACCTGGACGGCTAGGTCATCGATACGCTTAAGATAGCTAGCGATGTCGAGATCGGGATAATCGGCGAGGGCAATCGTCAATGCAGCACGGCCGAGATCAATGCGTTCGTCCGGCCGTTCGATGGCTTGACGAAATTCTCGGTAGGGATCGTTAACCAATGTGCCGGTTTACTGAATATGCTGAAACAATGCACCGGGCGACGCAGAGAACACAGAGAAAACTTTTCTTTCGAAACTCTGCGGACTCAGCGTCGCCGCGGTGATTTTTTTTCTTCCGTCAATTTTCTAGCGCGGTTCAGCAATGACGTCGACGAGATACGGCTTCTGCTGCTCTTTAACGTATTTGACGCCGCGTTCTATGGCCGGGCGAAGGTCCGCCGGGTTGCGGATCGGTCCATCGCTATTGACACCGAAAGATTTAGCCATCATGGCGAAGTCGATCTCTGGATCGTCGACGTGGGTACCGATCGGCGCGTTCTCCACCGGTCGTTTACGAAACTTGGCAACTTCGATGCCGTGCTCTTCGGAGTTATAGTAGGACTGGTTGTTGTGCATGATCATGAGCAGCGGAATGCGGTGCTTGGCCGCCGTCCAAATTGCGCTCGAGGTCATTAGCATGTCGCCATCGGATTGGATCGCCACGGCGAGCTTGCCGCTGCCCTTAAGCGCCAGAGCCGCACCGATCGCTGCGCCCGGACCATATCCCAAGCCTGCACCGCCGCTGCCACCCAACGACTGATTCGGCTTACTGAAGTCCCATAGCCGGCGCGTCCAACCGTTCGACGTGCCGTTAACACAGACCCAATCTTCGCGTTTGATCGCCTCGCCGATTTCCAGCGCCAGCCAAGCCGTTGAGATCTCTTTCTGCGAGCCCTTGGCCTTGGCGTCGCTTAACCATTTAGCCCGGCGGCTCTTATGTTTTTCAGTCAATTCTTTTTGCCGCGCCTCGATGGTCGCTTTCTTGGCGCCGTCGTTGCCAAGCAGTTCGCGGCACAGCCGAGTGAGCTCCGGCAGCGCCACCGAAGTATCGGCGCACATCGGAATGTCGATCGCCTGGAGCGCCTGAAAGTCGTTGGCCCAGGAATGCACCAGCATATCGTTCATGGAGATGCTAGCGATCTTGACCCCCGGCGAAGTCACATATTCACTTTCACGTGTCTGCTTGCTCACGGTAGTCAGTGCACCGAACAGATCGCCGACGTCGAGAGCCAGAATGAAATCCGCCTTCTGGAGAATTTCACGCGCACCGTCGGTCACGTCAAGCGGATGGACCGCCGGAAAATTGAACCGGGCTCCTTTATCGACAACCGGCGCGGCGAGGACTTCCGCAAGCTCGATCAGCATCGGCACGGCCTTGGGATTGCGCCCAAGCATATCGGCGACGATCAAGGGAGTTTTGGCATTAACGAGCATTTCCGCCGCGCGCCGGAGCGATTCCGGATTAGCCTGCGCCGGCGCCGGCTTCGAATAGCGGCTCACATCCGGCATGTCGACCATCGCTTTAACCGCGTCTTCTTGGATGTCGGCATCGTAGTTGATGTAGACCGGTGCGGTCGGATCGGTGGTGGCGATACGGTAGCCGCGAATAAAGGAATCCGGCACGTCGGCCAGAGAATAAGGCTGATCGTCCCACTTGGTGTAGTCACGTACTTGATTGCCTTGGACCAATGCGGTGTGGATCCAGTCGATGCGCGGGCGGCGCCTTTTGGTCACCATCGGTCCGGTGCCGCCGAGCACCATCATCGGCACACGGTCGATGTAGGCATTGAAGATCGCCATGCTTGCATGCTGCAACCCGACCATGTTGTGCACGATCGCGATCATCGGTTTGTTCTTCGCCTTGGCATAGCCATGTGCGATAGCGACCGATATCTCCTCGTGATGGCAGAAGATCACTTCCGGCTTATAATTGCCGCCGTAGTTGACGATGGAATCGTGGATCCCGCGGAAAGTCGCGCCGGGATTGAAAGCGGTGTATTCGATATCGTGGGCTTTCATTAAATCGACAACGACATCGGAACCGTATTCCGGTTGTTTCTTTTCTACTCTGGACATTTTCTAAACTCCTCCTCAAATTACTGTTTCGCTCTCAATACCAGGAAACCCGCTCCCTGGCTAGGGCCTGTTTTAAGAAATCCATCACCGCTAATTACGTTGCAAAAGTCCCTTTTCGTAAAACAATTCCAAGGTCTCCGCCAGATCACCGTGGCGCGCTCCGTCGTCGGATGCCTGTCCCAGATTGAGCGCGGCGATCGCGCGTAGGACTTTTTGGGCCGCCGGCGCCATGAAAGAATCGAGGCCCTGCGAATTGAAAGTGCGTTTCAATTCGTCCATCTCCTCGGCGCGGCGTCCCGCGTGTATCCGCAGGCCGACGATGCTGGTGGAAACCTTGTCGAGCAATCCGGGAAAGCTCTCCTCGTACTGCGCGCGAAGCTCGTTTAGCAATCCGAACTTGCGCGCGCCCATGAGCAGCTCGCAAAACAACCCCTGGAGACCCTTGGTAAGCCCGGCGTAGACTACTTTGAACGCGGAAGCTTGATTGGTGCTGCTGCCTAGCATTTTTAGCGGTATGTTGAACGCTTCGAGCCCACGCAGCCGTGCTGCTTGAGGCCCGGAAAGATAAACCATCGTGCCCTTGCCCATCTTTGCCGCCGAACCGATGATACAGCCGTCGACGAAATTAACTCCGGCGGGTTCGAGAACCTTGGCTATGGCGTCCGCGGTCATCGGCGAAATCGCATTGGCATCGCAGTACAACAAATCTTTTCGGCCGGTCTTGAGCACTGCCTTGGCCACTTTGCCGGCAACCTTCTTGGCCGCAGATGGTACGACGATGGATACAATCAGTTCGGCTTCCTTGACCAGGTCGTTCATCGATTGCACCCCGATAACGCCAGCGTTCTCGCCACGCTTACGGCTCACCTCGCCGCGATCTCTGTCGTAAGTCAAAACTTCGACACCATGGCTCTTGAGCAGTTTGGCCCAGTGAAAACCCATCTCGCCGATGCTCATGATACCAATTCTCGCAAATCCCATAATTTTGTTCCTCCTTGTCGCAACCGACGCCCTCTATGCCATATCGGCGGCCACATTTAAAGGCGATGCTCGATCAGCCGGTCGATCTTTGGGTGGTGCTTTAC